>NZ_JAJNIR010000026.1:0-37230 GCF_022385935.1 Mammaliicoccus sp. J-M41
ACCTCTACAATTTTTTCTTAGTCGATTACATTGTACTAAAGTGAGCTATATATGGCTCTTTTTTTATTACACAATTATATGGACATATTCCAAAACTCAACCGAAGTGTTACTATAGACCTCCATAATTACAAAACTCGGCCGAAGTGTTACTATAGACCCCCTTAATTACAAATCTCTGCCAAAGTGTTACTATAGACCGCCTTAATTACAAATCTCTGCCGAAGTGTTACTATAGACCGCCTTAATTACAAATCTCTGCCGAAGTGTTACTAACGTACTCAGTATTTGCACTTCTCACCAAAACTGCAAATAACAGCCTCCACTCATCATCATTCCCCATCATATATAATCCTTAATAAAAATTTCCACAAAAAAAGCCGACAAAATCGAATGACTTTGTCGACTCATAAAAGTTAATTAACCTTGGTTTTCTTCAAGGCTACCGTAGATATCTTCTAATGGTTTCATGATAACACGGTTTAAATCTTGAATTAATTGACTCATTGCTTGTTCAGCTTGCATTAATTCAGCAATTGTTTCGTTTTGTTCAATTTCTTGAGCAGATTTTTGAGCTCTAGCAATATCTACTTCTGAAATTTCTTCGCCTTGCATTTGTTTAGTTTGTAATTCTAATTGAATTTCACGGAATTCATCGAATAATTTTTTTGTTTCTGGGTTTGCATTAACTTTTTCATATTGTTCTTTAATTTTGTTATATTCTTCACTTGCACGTAAAGTTTGTTCTAGTTCATTCGCTTTGTCGTAAATGTTTACTTCTGCCATAATTAATTCGCTCCTATAATAAATAAATGTATTAGAAAATCAATTCCAATAATACTGTATCATAATTCTAAGTCTTATACAAAAATAGCGATTATTCCTTGTAATAATCCAATAATTCCACCTAATACAAAGCCTAATAATGTAATTAATTTTAATTCTTTATTAGAGATTTCTATGACTAATTTTTCTAAATAAGATAATTCAAATCGGTCAATTTGATCTTTAATCAATTCTGCTAATTTCATTCTTTCTAAAATTAAGCTAATATTATCGCCAACTTTACCAATCATATAATCAATAAATCTTTCTGTTCCTCTTCCTTCCATATATACAAATAAGTTTGGAACGAGTTCATCTAAAGGTGTGTTTAAATATTTATTAACATTAATAGATTCTGTAATTTCTGTTGCGAATAATGTTTTGGCTTTTTCTTTTCTTTCATCTGTTAAAACTTCTTGTAAAGGTTTAGCCATCCATTTGTCGTATTGATTATGCACTTGCAGATCAATCATATTTTTGATTTTTTCTTGTTTAATGACATTTCTGAGTTCTTTTTTAACTCTATATACAATATCTTCCGTTGTCATAAACATTTGAATCATGCCGACCATTCTACCTTTTTGTTCAAAAAATTCTTCAACCATTGAATGAATATCTTGTTCACCTTTTTCAGATACTAAATATTCATCAATTTTTGTTAAAATTTCTGGTGTTACACGATTCAGTTGAATATTTAATTGTTCAAGTATTTCTTCTGGAATGAGTGATTTAATGTCGTCATTCTTATGAGAAGCATAATATTGATCAATCTTTTCTTTAATAGTAGATTTGATCGTTTCATTTAATTTCTCTTCTAGTGGATAATCAATTCGATCCACAAAGTTTTGAATCGTATATTTTTTCTCTTTTAAAGTATTAAATTGAACTTTTATCGTGTCTTCAAGTACTTTCTTCGTACTTGGATTCACAAGTTTTTCTTTAAATACTTCAGGTGTTAAGAGATGTTTAGTAACCATCTCACCTACTTTTTCTGATAATTCATTTCTTCTTTTTGGTATTAAGCCTGGTGTGAACGGTAATTTATATCCAAACCATCTAATTTCATGGTAAGGATGAAATAACATTTTAATTGCGATAAAGTTTGTAAATCCACCTATTAACGCACCAATTACCATCATACTAAATACGGTTATAATTGTTGTCATGGAAATTCTCCTTCTAAAAAAGCTACTTCTTTAGAATAATCTAAGAAGTAGCTTTTAACAAATATTATACAAATTTTAAACAAATAATGATTGCGTTTTACGTAAGAAATAAGTTTCTGCTTCACGTTTTTTCGCAGTACCGAAGATTGGCTGACGTTCTTCGTTTAATACTCTGTAAAGATCTGATTTTTTATTAGATTGTAAAATATAGCCAGATTTAGCATCAAGTGTTACCCAGTAAATATCGCTAGTATTGTCATGGTTTGGATATGCACAATGATGACGAGATATGATTTGAATAACTTCTAATGGGTCACAACCAAAAGTAGTATTTAAAACATCTGAATCTCTGAATAATGCACAAATTGATACACATGTCGTCCAGTTAGGTAATACTCTCTCTTTTTCAATTTGCACTAAAGTTTTCTTAGATAATCCTACTGTATTCGCCATAGTATCTTGAGTGTATCCAGCCTCAATACGAACCATTTTGAATTTTGTTTGGATTATTGTTGTAAATGTTTGTTTATCCATCTATATCTACCTTTCTTTTTAATATTTATATTAATTGATTTAATATGTTGCAAAAATACACGATTTTTTCAAGCACAAGTAACATCATAATACATTTTTAACCAAATTAAAAGAGGTAAATTGAATTTAATATCAATTTACCCCTTTAATACACTAAATTGTTTATTCTTTTACAAATTTTGACTTTTCTCTTTCAGATAAAATTAGTGCACATGCAGCATCTCCAGTAATATTTACAGAAGTTCTTGTCATATCTAACAATCTATCTATACCTAAAATAATACCTATTGCTGCGGGGTCTAATCCGACTGAAGTCAGTACCATTGCTAACATAACAAGGCCAACACCAGGAACACCTGCAGTACCAATTGAAGCAATAACAGCAACAACGACAACAGTTACCATTTGCATAATTGTTAAATCGATACCTGATACTTGAGCTATAAATATCGTTGCGACACCTTGCATAATAGCTGTTCCATCCATATTTATCGTAGCACCTAATGGTTGAACAAATGAACTAATTTCTTTTCTCACACCCATTTCTTTAGTACATTCCAAAGAGATAGGTAATGTTGCGTTTGAACTTGATGAACTAAAGCCAACTGTCATAGCTGGGAAGAACTTTTTGAAGAACCAGAAAGGATTCTTACCTGCTAATAATTTAACAGCCCCACCATAGATCACAAAGAAGTGCACTGCTAACGCTAATAATACAACAAAGAAGTACATACCAAGTTGTTTAATTGCGCCAAATCCTGCGTTTGTAAAAGCTGTTGCAACTAGTCCAAATGTACCAATTGGTGCGAAGTAATTCATAATCATAGTAACGATATACATGAGTATATCATTGGTCTGCTCGAAGACTTTTTTCACCGCTTCAACCTTACTACCAAGTGCAATCATTCCTACACCAATAAAGATTGCAAATGTAATAATTGGTAACATATCTTGTTCCACCATAGATTTCATTGGATTTTGTGGGAACAAATTAATCAATGTTTGATCAAATGTTTGATTTTCTGGTGCAGCTTGATCTGATGATTTAGCTTTTTGTTCAGCACCATATTTTTTAACATCATCACTATTTAATAAATCTGATTGACCAACACCTGGTTTAAATACTAAAGCAAGTAACATTGCGATAGTAATCGCAATTGCCGTAGTACATAAGAAGAATGTAACGGTTTTTAATCCTATACCACCTAGTAATTTTGGATCACCTACGCCAATAACCCCTAATACAATTGAAACAAATACGACTGGTACTACAAGCATGAATATGAGGTTAAGGAATATTTGACCAATTACATTAAATACGTATTGATTTGTACCTTGAACGAAACCCGTTCCGGCAAACATATTAAAAATCGAACCAACTGTTATACCTAATACTAAAGCGATAACAATTTTTAAAGTTAAGTTTTTCCTGACTTTCATATTAAACTACCCCCTATAAAGTAAGTAAAATCATTTCTCCCATGTAACATATTATACTTTAAGTGCTTTCATTTTGTAAATTTATTTTTGTGATTTTACATAAAAACGAGTAAGTATTGAATATGACAATACTTACTCGTAAAAATATTATATCTGTAATTAAATTAATAATTGGTGTTCCATTGCATAAACGGCAGCTTGTGTTCTGTCTGATACTTTTAATTTATTTAGTATATGACTGACATGTGTTTTGATAGTTTTTTCAGATACAAATAGTGTTTCTGCAATTTCTTTATTCGTCTTACCTTTCACCAATTCTGCTAGTACTTCAAGTTCTCTTTTTGATAATTTATTTTCTCTATGTGGTTTCCGTTCACTTTCAGAAATAACAGACTGTACTTTTGGATGAATTTTCTTCTCACCATTTAATACAGATCTAATTGTTTGAATAAGTGAATCAGGTTCTACATCTTTAATTTCATAACCATCTGCACCTTTATCAATTGCTGATATGACATGTTCTTCATCATAAAAGCTTGTTAAAACTAATATCTTTATGTTTGGGTATTTCTTCTTCATGATACTTGTAATTTCAATGCCATTCATATCAGGCATAACTAAATCTAAAAGAACGATATCTGGTGATTCGTGTTGTTCTAAGTATTCTAGCAATAACACGCCACTTGAGAAATCAGCTTGTATTTTGAAATCTGGAACAGTATCTAGTAAGAAACTTAATCCTTGTCGCACAATATGATGGTCATCTACTAAGATTATATTATAACTCATGTGTGATACTCCTAACATTTAAAGTGGAATAGAAATCAGAATTTCTGTTCCTTCATTCAATTTTGATTTGATATCTACATGTCCCTTCATACCTTGAACACGTTGTTTAATATTTCTCAAACCGTGAGATAGCTTGTTGTCTAAATCTTGGCTTTCAAATCCTTTACCGTTATCCACAATTTTAAATTTAAACGTATTTTTATTTTGTTCTAGAAATATTTTCGCACTATTTACACCTGAGTGTTTATGAATATTATTTAATGATTCTTGAATAATGCGATAAACATTCTCTTCAATTGTATTCGGCAAATCAATAAGCCCTTCAACTTCGAATTCAGGTTCAATATGAATTAACTGGCTATATTGTTTAATAGCTGATATTAAACCTTGTTCCAATCCTATCGGTTTAAGTTGCCATATTAGTGCTCTCATTTCATTGACAGCACTTTGACTCGTCTCTTCAATTGTTTGAAAAGCTTTCTTAGCCGCTTCTTGATCATCAAGACTTTTCGCAGCATGTGCAGTAATTTTTAAAGAAAATAACATTTGATTAACAGAATCATGTAAATCTCTCGCTAATCTATTTCTTTCATTTATACGAGCTGCCTCTTTTTCTTGATCCGTTAATAATATACGTTTAATAGCAGAGCCGATCTGAAATGCTACAGACTCTAACAATTCTAAATCTTCTTCTGAATAACGCTTCGTATTTGGTGTCGCAATATTAAGCAATCCAAACTGTTCATTACCAGAACGAAGTGGCACAGTTGCATGATGTGTAATGCCATCCGTCTTGTCATGATGTTCTTTAGTTGCTTTTACAATTCTTGAACATGTAATAATATTTGAAGCTTTCGTCAGTTTTTTATTTTGATATGCTGTTACACACCAACACGTACCTTCTGTCATGTATTGGCAGCTATTATGTGTTAAAGCGGGCGGTAACGCTTCTTCAGCAACAAGTTCATGTTTACCTTCTTCATCAATAAAAAATATCCAACCTGTATGAAAGTTACTGCCGCTTACTAATTTTTTAAGTGCGCCATGCATCATACTATACATTTCAGTCTCTTCATTTAAAAATTCTGCAATTTCTTTTAAAAGGCTTGTACGCGTTGGTTTTTCCATATCAATCACCTTTTTTATTATTGATTATACGTAATATTATATACGTCATGTCGTCTATCTCTAAGATGTCTAACAGTTCCGTTTTCTCTACCTCTTCTTAATACTTCTAAGTCAACTTCGCCAATAGCAACCATTTCTAAATTCTCACCTGTTTCACTCACGATACCATCACGAGCAAAACCATAGTCTGAAGGAGAATATATTGCTGAAGCACTATATTGGATATCCATATTTTCAGTTTGTGGCAAGTTACCACATGTTCCTGAAGTTACTGTGTAAACTTGGTTTTCTATAGCGCGTGCCATACAACAATATTTTACACGTAAATAACTTTGTCTATCTTCTGTTGAGAATGGTGTAAATATAATTTTTGCACCTTTTTCCATTGCAATTCTCGCCATTTCAGGGAATTCACTATCGTAACAAATTTGAATCGCAATTTTACCACAATCAGTATCGAATACTTCAACGCCATTACCAGGTGATACACCCCACCATTTTCTTTCATTTGGTGTTACATGGATTTTATATTGTTTTTCGATAGAGCCATCTCGTCTAAATAAATATGAAATATTATAAATATCTTCACCTTCTTCAACGAAATGAGAACCACCAATAATGTTGATGTTATATTTCATCGCAAACTGATTGAACATCTCAATATATTGTGATGTGTAAGTAGTTAATTTTCTAATAGATTCTGCTGGATTACTTTGTTCATCAAAGCTCATTAATTGCGTCGTCAACAATTCTGGAAAGACGATAAAATCACTATCCGCATCGTATGCAACGTCAATAAAGTATTCAATTTGGTTTGCAAACTCTTCAAATGAATTAATTTTACGCATCATATAGTTTACTGTACATATTCTTACAGGTTCACTTGTTTTAAAATGAACATTACTTCTCGCTATGTAATCAGGATTATTCCATTCCATCAAAGTTGCAAATTTCATACTTTTAACATCATCATTTAAATAATTTGGATTAATACGCATTAACGTAAAATCATTCATCAATTGAAATGTTAATACGGGATCTTTAATACGATGTTTAATGACACCTTGTACATATTCACGAGGTGTTAATTCATCACTATATTGATGATAGTTAGGAATTCTACCGCCTATAATGATACTCTTTAAGTTTAATTCATAAGCAATTTCTCTACGAGCTTCATACAGTCTTGCGCCAACTTTCATACCTCTATAATCAGGATGAACCATAACTTCAATACCATATAAATTGTGACCGTGATCATTATGGTTTGTAATATAACCATTATTCGTAATACTATCCCAAGTATGTCTATCATCATATTCATCAAAATTGATGATAAGAGAAGAACATGAACCTATAATTTCACCTTCAAATTCTACAACAATTTGTCCTCTCGGAAACATTCTTAAGTGACTTTCAAGATGACCTCTTTCCCACGGTTCCATCCCTGGAAAACATTTAGACTGTAATTCAATAACTTCATCAATATCATCAAAAGTCATCTGTCTAGTATTAATACTAACGTTAAATTCATTATTATCGATTGATTTTGACATGAAACATACTCCTTATCTCTTTTTCTTGTTATAATAATTATAACTTATTTTTTGTTATAATATAATTTTTCCCGATTTTGAGAGAAATATTCCTGGAGGACGCTATGCAAATTACAATACCATCAAAATTTGAAGGTCAATCAATCGAAGAGATGTTTAAATCTTTACATCTACCAAAGAAAGAACTTCACCTTTTAAGAATGTCAAAAGAACTTACGATAAATGACGAAGCATGTACATTAAGAAATACAGTAAATGCCGGAGATAAACTCAATATTCCATTATTTGACGAATCAAGCCAATATGTTTCTAGTTACCGATTAGCTGAAATTAAATACGAAGATGAATACTTAGCAATTGTCGTTAAACCTAAAGGTGTAAAGACACATCCAAACGATTTAAAAGAAGCAAACACACTTATGAATCACGTAATCTATACTTTAGATTCAGACTATGCTGAACCTGTTCATAGACTTGACCAAGAAACTGTTGGATTATTGTTAGTCGCAAAACACCCTATCGCTAAAAAAATATTAGATCGTATGTTAGAAGATAGA
This sequence comes from Mammaliicoccus sp. J-M41, assembly GCF_022385935.1. Lineage (NCBI taxonomy): Bacteria > Bacillati > Bacillota > Bacilli > Caryophanales > Staphylococcaceae > Mammaliicoccus > Mammaliicoccus sp. J-M41. The sequence continues at coordinate 7,995 of NZ_JAJNIR010000026.1, forward strand.
GAAATTACAAGAACATATAAAGCTCAAGTTGATAGTTTATTACCACTTAAACCACAAACAATTGATATGCCAATTGGTAAAGACAAGTTCCATCCAAACAAAAGACGTGTATCACCAACAGGTCAACGTGCTATCACACATATACTTGAAAGTCATATGATTGATGAACATACGGCAGAAGTAGAATTAAAATTAGATACGGGTAGAACACACCAAATTCGTGTCCACCTTGCAGAAATTGGACATCCAGTTGTCGGTGACCCACTTTATAACAATAGTAAACTGAGAAAATTAAAATTACACAGCTATAAAATAGAATTCGAACATCCATTTAAAGATGAAATGATTTCAGTTACGTTAGACGATTAAATAACTAAAAAAGCCAACAAAGCTTTAACTTTGTTGGCTTTAGCTATTTATCGCTTTAATCTTTCTTTAAATTTATTAATTAAGTTACTTCTTTTACTCGTTACAGGTCTCCCTATATTTAAATGAGACTTTCTCATTTCTTTCCCTGCTAACATTGCCTCATCCATTAACATTTCTTGTGAGTTCATATGTTTATTCCCTGCATCATTGTATTGATATACACCTTCATTATTTTGAATACGACCTTTTAGTCCATCATTGAGTTGTAAATCAACAATACCTTTTAAACGTTTAACTAAATTAGGATCTAATACTGGGAATAATATTTCAACACGTTTAATCATATTTCTTGTCATCATATCAGCTGAAGAAAGATACATTTTTTCTTGTCCATTATGGTAGAAATAATAGATTCTTGAGTGTTCTAAAAATCGACCTACAATACTGATTACTTCGATATTTTCACTTACACCTTTAATACCTGGTTTAAGACAACAAATACCACGAATAATCAGTTTGATTTTAACACCACATTGTGATGCTTCAAATAATTTTTTAATTACTTTTTTATCTGTTAACGAATTCATTTTAGCGATAATGAGACCATTGCCATGTTCTTTATGAGACTTCATTTCTTGTTCAATATGTTCAACAAAGAAATCTCGTATTTCAAATGGCGCAACGATTAGCTCATTATAATCAGGCTTTAATGAATAACCACTTAAATAATTAAAGAAGTTAATCGCATCTTGCCCTATTTTAGGGTTTGTCGTAATAATTCCCATATCAGTATATATCTTAGCTGTCTTATCATTGTAATTTCCTGTTCCTAAATGAACGAAAGGTGTCACTTTTCCTTTAACTTTCTTAATAACTAGTGTAATTTTACTATGTGTTTTAAGGAATGTCATACCATATATAACATTACAACCTGCATCCTCCAACATTCTCGCCCACTGAACGTTGTTTTCTTCATCAAAACGCGCTTTCAATTCAACAAGTACTGTAACTTGTTTACCATTTTCAGCTGCATTTTTTAAAGCCTGAATGATCGGAGAATCACTACTCACACGGTAAAGTGTTTGCTTAATAGCAAGTGTATCTGGATCTTCTGAAGCTTCTTTTATAAATTCAACAATCGGCTCAAAAGATTCATACGGATGATGGAAAAATACATCTCTTTCCAATGCTAATTCAAAAACATTATTTTTACTTAATGAGGAAGGTAATTGTGGTGTATAAGGTTTAAATAATAGTTCTGGGAATAAATCTTCTAATTGTCCTACAAGAGAGAATAACACTGTTAAATCTAGTGGACCATTAACTCTGTATATATCTTCATTTGATAACTCAAGTTCATTCATTAAGAAAATACTCTTCACTTCTGAATCTATATGTCTACTATCAATTTCAAGTCGTACTGCTGCACCACTTTTTCTTTCTTTTAAAAATCGTTCTATTTCTATTAATAAATCTTCTGCACCTTCTTCATGAATTGTTAAATCTGCATTTCTTGTCACCCTAAATGTGTACGTATTAATCACTTCATATCCATTAAATAATTGTTCAATAAATAATGAAATGACATCTTCAAGAAATACAATATATTTAACGCCTTCATGTTCTAACTTAATAATTCTATCTAATAATGTTGGAACGGGTACGATTGCCGATCTAATTTCACCATCATTTAACCTAATATCTACAAACAAATTCAACATTTTATTATTTAATTTTGGGAATGGCCTGTATGCATCTATCCCTAACGGTGAAAGTGTTGGTAATATTTCAGTGTTAAATTGATGTTGAAGTTGCTCAATTAAAGGTTCTGTCAATCTTTCTGGTTGTGTAATAAATATTTTATAACTCTTTAACAAATCTTTTAATTCATTAAATCGCTTATATTGAAGCTCGACGTTCACTCTATTTTTCTTTTCAATGCCGATAAGTTGTTCTTTAGGTGTCAATTGCGCTTTATTCTCTGGTTCATTAAAATTCATCTTAACTTGGTCTTTCAACCCCGCTACTCTAACCATAAAAAATTCATCTAAATTAGAACTATGAATTGCTAAAAATTTCAACTGTTCTAATAAAGGATTGTTAGGATCAATTGCTTCCTCAAGAACACGATAATTAAAGTCTAGCCAACTTAATTCTCGGTTGTTGTAATATTCTGGATTGTCTAAATAAAATTGTTCCGCTTGTGCTTCCATAATTATCTCACCCTTTACAAATTTCCAATCAAGATTATAAAATCACACTACTTCATTTAAACGTAAGTTTATTAATCTTGTGTAAATATAATATTAAGTTTTTTCGATAGTAACTTTTCTAAATGTTTTTTCTGTCTATCAGATTGATATTCTTCAGCGATTGGGTCTGTAACATATTTGGCTCTTAATTCAAATTCATTTTTCTTTTCAATTAATGCCATTGATTCGATGCAATCGGTATTGGAAACATTTAAAGCATGCGCAAACTTAATGATGCCGCCAAGCTTTTGAATAAGTTCGATTTCTTCATCATCAAACCAAGGCGTCCCCTTTATATAAAACTTTAATAATGTCTTGTTTTTAAAACTTGCCAAAAGTGCTAATTTAACCCTTTCTTTATGCGATAAGCCATTAATACTTGAATTGGCTATAATATAATACGTATGTTGTGAACTAGAATCTGCATCAATAAATGAACCTAAATAATATAAATTTGCCGCTTCTTTAAATATTTCTCTATCTTCTTTTGAAATTTTGAAGCTAGTGATTTCTTCTAATTTATTTAACAAATCTTCAGCTAATTTCATGCGTTGTTTACCGTTTGAAGCATTGATATTATATTCATTTGCTATATGTTTTAATGCATCACTTGTGACATTATTTTTATTAAATGCCTTTGGAAATTCTTCTTTAATTCTTGTCATCACTAAACCTTCACGTAGACCTTTTCTTGAGAACGTAAAACGTTTTGCATCTGAGATATCGTATAATGTATTAAAAACAATAGAACTAGGTAAAATGATATCTGTACGGTCTCTACTTAAACCATCTAAATCTTTTAATTCATTTTTATCAGATTTTTTCAAGACATCAAACACTTCTTCAAGCCCTTGTTTAGTCATGTCATACCCATGTACACCAGCAATTGGATAATTATTTAAAGACTGATGTATACGCGCATTATTTCGGGCAGATCCACCAATTCCAATAATAGGAACGTTTTTATCTTTTATCCATTTTTCAGATTCAAACTGTTCTTTAACATACTTCTCACATTTTTTTATCGCATTTTTATCATTATGATCTTTATCAGCGAAAAACATTTTCTCTAAAGTTACAACACCAAAAGGAAAACTTATTGCCTCTTTTAACTTTTTATCTTCAAAATAAGTTATTTCTGTTGAACCACCACCTATATCAACTGTAATACCATTATTTATATTTAAAGTATGTGTTGCTGCATAAAATCCGTAAAACGCCTCATCTTGTTCTGGAATAATTTCAATATCGAGATTCGTTTTGTCTTTTACACTTTTAATAATTTCATTTATATTTTTAGATTGTCTTACTGCTGCTGTAGCTGCAGGGACAAGTTCTTCCACTTGAAATTTTTCGGCAACTTTTTTAAAACTATTTAAAGTTTCTACTAAAATATTGATTCCATCTTTATTCATTGTTTTGTCTTCTTCTAAATATTGACTCAAACGTGCTGGTGTTTTAACGTTTTGTAGTTCATTTAAACCTGTATCTTTAGAGTATTCAAAAATAACAAGTCTTATAGTATTGGAACCTATATCTATTAATCCTAATCTCTTCATAAATTGCCTCCAAAGTTATATTTTGATACAGAAAAAGGTGCCTATAGCACCTTTTTTCTGTTCTTTATATTTGTGTCTTAAAGCTGCTATTATTTTTTAGAGCTTATCATATCTTCTGGTTTAATCCACTCATCGAACTGTTCTTCAGTTAGAAGTCCAGATTCAATTGCAGATTCTTTTAATGTTAATCCGTTTTTATGAGCATTCTTCGCAATTGCTGCTGCATTTTCATATCCAATATGTGGATTTAACGCAGTAACAAGCATCAATGATTGATTTAAATATTTATCAATATTTTCTTCAATCGGTTCTATTCCAACTGCACAATTGTTATTAAATGTTTCAATACCATCTGTTAATAAATAAATAGATTGTAATGTATTGTATAAAATAACTGGTTTAAATACATTTAATTCAAAGTTACCTTGTGATGCTGCTATACCAACTGCTGCATCATTTCCTAATACTTGTACAGCAACCATTGTTAACATTTCACATTGAGTTGGGTTTACTTTACCTGGCATGATTGATGAACCTGGTTCGTTCTCTGGAATTGAAATCTCAGCTAATCCAGCTCTTGGGCCAGAAGCTAACCATCTTACGTCATTCGCAATTTTCATTAAGTCACTTGCTAATGCTTTAAGTGCGCCATGAACATAAACAACTTCATCATGAGCAGTTAATGCATGGAATTTATTTTCAGATGATACAAATGGATAGTCTAATTGTTCACTAATTTGTTTCGCCACTTTATCGCCGAATTCAGGATGTGCATTGATACCTGTACCAACTGCTGTACCACCAATTGCTAAGTTTAATAATTGACCTTTAGATTCATTTAATAATGATTCACATTTATCTAACATATATCTCCAACCACTAACTTCTTGACCTAAAGTTAAAGGTGTTGCATCTTGTAAATGTGTTCTACCGATTTTAATAATATCTTTGAAATCTTCTTCTTTTTTCTTAAATGTATCTCTTAACGTACCAATTGCTGGTAATAATTTAGATTCAATTTCATGATATAATGCAACATGCATTGCAGTTGGATATGTATCATTTGAACTTTGAGACATATTAACATGATCATTTGGATGAACGGACTCTTCTGAACCTTTGTCTTTCAAGTATTCATTTGCAACGTAGCTCACAACTTCGTTCACGTTCATATTACTTTGTGTACCACTACCTGTTTGCCAAACTACTAGAGGAAAATGTTCATCTAAGTTTCCATTTAAAATTTCATCAGTAGCATATACAATGGCATCTTTCTTATCATCAGATAATTTACCAAGTTCATGATTTGAAATTGCTGCTGCTCTTTTTAAATGTGCAAATCCATAAATCACTTCAATTGGCATTTGTTCTTTACCTACTGGGAAATTCTGTTTACTTCTTTGTGTTTGTGCTTTCCAATATTTCTCACTTGGAACTTTAATTTCACCAAATGTATCATGTTCAATTCTGTAACTCATTTCAATACTCCCCTTTATTTCTTGAATTCATCATTCTTTATTCATCTCTATTATATCGTATAAAGAAAGCGATTTAAACTCTCAGTTGTCAGATAATTTAAATTAACGAAAAAAAGAGACTGAGACATTACATTATGTCCCAGTCTATATTTTAAGACTCTTGTTCAGATTTCTTTTCTTCAAAAGCTTCATCATTTTGTTCTGATATTTGTTCCATTTCTTTACCTAGTTCTTTAACATCTTCTAGGTCTTGAACCATTTCATTTTCTTCTTCTAGATTTTTATTCAAATTTCTCACCTTCTTATGAAAATTGAATTGAGAAGTAAGATCTAACGTCTTCAGGTAAGCCTTGTGCCGCTTCATTATCTAATACAACTGTTACCATTCTATGTTGTTTTAATTTAGCGGATTCAACAGAACCATTTGCAGGTTCTTGATATAACTGACTTACTGCTTTAGCTTTTTCTTTACCAGTGACAAGTACGATAACTTCTCTTGCTGGATGAATTGCTTGGTCATAGTCTAATCCAGTTCTGCTATCTTCAGTTAAAGTGACAACATCTAACATTAATTTGTTTTTCTTTTTGTCAGTATTAACTTTTTCTTTAATAAACGCTTCAACATCGCTACCGACATCAGTTTTTAATACTTGTTTAGCAGGAACACCTAATTCTGTGTAATAATCTTCTTTACCATCAAAATCTAAAATATGAATTTGACTGAAATTCACAGGATTTTTCTTAACATCATCTAATAGTTCATCGAAAAATGATGTTTGCTCTGCTTCTAAATGTACGCCGACAACTGAAGTGCTGTCTGAATTAAATTGTTTGCGAACTACATCTGCAGCATATCGTGCAGCAATATCTTTTGTTTCAAATACTTTAAAGTTTAAAGCCATTTTGTCCACTCCTCATTTCAACTTGTCTATTTACAAAAATCATAACCTTTAGTCATTATCTATAATATACCCTTTTTTAATAGTAGTTAAAACATTTAATTCTGAATCAGCTATAACTAGATCTGCTTGTTTTCCAACTTTAATTGAGCCAATTCTATCATCAACTTTCAATCGAATCGCTTGGTTTAAACTTGCTGTACGCCATGCTTCTTCAAGCGGTATATTTGCAAAGTCCATTAAATTTTTTAAGCCTTTGTTCATAAGTAATATACTTCCTGCAAGTGAACCAGTTTCTAATCTTGCTTCGTTATTTTTAACAAATACATCTTGGCCACCAAGATCGTATTTACCATCTTTCATACCTTTTGCACGCATTGCATCCGTAATAATACAGAAATTCTCATTGCCTTTAGCAAGGTATGCTAATTTAACTGCAGCAGGATGAGAATGAATGCCATCAACAATAACTTCTGTTGTTAATCTTTCATCAGTCAGAGCAGCACCAAATACGCCAGGTTCTCTATGTGTAAATGTCGTTTGGGCATTATATAAATGTGTAATATGCTTAAGACCATTTTGAACTGCTTTTTCAATACCATCGTAATCAGATACGGTATGTCCTGCTGAAAAAATAACATCTTCATGAAGTGCTTTAATAACTTCCTCTGCACCTTCAACTTCTGGCGCAATTGTCACTATTTTAATCGCGCCATTTGCTTTTTCTTGAAAATCTTTGAATTTTTGTACTGTAGGTCTTGCAACAAATGCGGGATTTTGAGCACCAACTTTATGTTCTGAAATAAATGGGCCTTCTAAATGTACACCGAGTATTTCAGCACGTTTATCATCTATCGGTTTATAGTTTGCAACATTTTCTAATGCAGCATTGATGGCTTCAGTTGATTGCGTCATTGTTGTGGCTAAAAAGCTAGTCGTACCTTCAGATAATAATTTCTCAGATAATAGATTCAATGTTTCTGGTGTTGCATCCATTGCATCTTGGCCATAACCGCCATGAATATGTATATCAATAAATCCCGGAAGTACGTGTTGACCATTCGCATCAATCGTTTGTAATGTACCTGTATATTCCCCTTCTTGAATATCGTGAATACACCCATTACGCACTTCGATATAGCCATGATCAATTTTATATGTTTCAGTATAAATTTGTGCATTTTTCAAAATATAATTATCCATATCAATGTCTCCTTAAAAATGTATTTAATTATTGCCTTAATTCGTATATAATAAAGATAACATAACATTACGAGGGGGCTAATTAAATGAACACGCTATTAATCTGTATGGTTGGTGTAGCATTTATTACTGCGATGTTAACTGCTGGTCGCGATTCTAAAGACTATGGTCTTAAGGAAGAAGATTTAAACAAAGAACTTGAATCTTTAAAATCAAATAATAATTAATAACTGAGACCATATGGCCTCAGTTTTTTCATTTCTATGATAAATTAGGATAATTTTGTTGTCTTAACGCCTCATAAATTAATATTGCAGCAGTATTAGATAAATTTAAAGATCTTACATTATCATTCATTGGAATTCTTAATGCTGTATCTTTATATTTTTCTTTAACCCAATCAGGAAGTCCTGTTGTTTCTCTACCAAATATAAAGTAATGATTTTCTTCAACATTACTGTAATCGAACTGAGTATGTGGTTGTGTACCAAACTTCGTTAATAAGTAATAGTTTCCACCTTCAGTCTTTTCAAAAAATTCTTCAATACTATCATAATAAACAATATTTACAAATTTCCAGTAATCTAAACCCGCTCTTCTTAACATTTTATCATCCGTACTAAAACCTAAAGGTCTAATTAAGTGTAAAGTTGTATCTGTTGCTGCACAACTACGTGCAATATTCCCAGTATTCGCTGGAATTTCTGGTTGATATAAAACTACATGATTTGCCATAATTTATTTTCTCCTAATCTCTAATCCTTTTATCATTTCTTCTTGGACTTCTTCTATTTCACGTTCATAGTGTGACATAATGAATGGTCTTGCCTCTTCACCTTGTATTTGACCGATAGCCCAAAATGCAGTACCTCTTATCATTGGTCGCGGATCTGTTAACGCAACATCTTTTAATTCTGGTATTGTACTTTCTTCATTAAAGTGAGCAAGTGCGACAATCGCATTTCGTTGGATCGGCTTTTTACCTCTCCATGCACCGGCTAAATGTCCATAAGTATTTTTAAATTCTTTATTAGACATTTTAAGTAGTGGGACAAGTCTAGGTTTCAGTACCTCAGGTTCTAAAATAATGTCGTCATGTTCAGTATTAATCCCTCTATTTCGTGGGCATACTTGTTGGCACGTATCACATCCATACAAACGATTTCCTATTTTATAGCGGTATTCATCTTTTAAATAACCTTTTGTTTGTGTTAAAAAGCTGATACATTTTTGACTATTTAATTGACCATTACCTACTAAGGCACCTGTCGGACATCTATCAACACAAATGTTACAATCACCACAACTATCAATAACTGGATCATCAGGTTTAAATGGAATGCTAACTAACATTTCACCTAGATAACTCCAAGTACCTAGTTCTTCATTAATAATAAATCCATTTTTACCTGCAAATCCTAACCCAGCTCTTTCAGCTACTGAACGGTCAGACAAGACACCTGTATCGACCATTGATTTAATTTCTACATCAGGCACTTTTTCTTTTAGGAATAAACTGAGTTTATCAAGGCGATTTCTCATAATTGTATGATAATCTTGGCCCCATGAAGCACGCGCAAACATACCTCTTCTATCTCCTCTAACACTTTTAGGAGCACCCTTTAATTTATTCGGATACCCTACAGCAATTGCTATAATTGAGCGAGCAGATGGTAATGATAATTTAGGGACTGTTCTTAACTCAATATCACTTTCTTCAAACCCAGAAGCATATCCTTTAGAATGATAATCTTCTAACTTTTTCTTTAATTCATCAAAAGGATCAGCAGTTGTAAATCCAATACTATCAATACCAATAGAATGTGCATAATCTATCACTTCTTGCTTCAATTGATCTAAATTCAAATTTATTCACCTCACTATCAAACATGCTAATACATTTTAACACATTTAATAAATAAATTTACGGTATTCGTATTATTTCAATTAAATAAGTATATAAAAAATTGCTTTCATATACTGTGTGGTAAATGGTATAACAAATTAGTATTTATCTTGTTTGTGGTGGGGGTTCTTGTGAACACTTCTGCCCAAACTTGTTCATAACGGGGGTCCTGTGAACACTTTCACCCAAACTTGTTTATAACGGGGGCGTTAATTACAAAACTCGGACGAAGTGTTACTATGGACCGCCTTAGTTGCAAAACTCGGACGAAGTGTTACTATGGACTGCCTTAGTTACAAAACTCGACTGAAGTGTTACTATGGACTGCCTTAGTTACAAAACTCGACTGAAGTGTTACTATGGGTGGCCTTAGTTACAAAACTCGGCCAAAGTGTTACTATTGACAGCCATAATTACAAAAATCCTGAGAATTGTAAACAAGGCACTCGTTATTTGCACTTCTAGCCAAATCTGCTAATAAGCGAACAAAAAATCCGACAGTGCCCAAAGGCTCTGTCGGATTTTTTACTTTATAATGTAATTGTTGTACCTATTTTATTAGAATGAGAACTTTTTAATAATGCATGGTCTGATGATCCTGAAATAATCTTGACGCTTTTACAGCCTTCTTTTATTGCTGAGATTGCGCCAGTAACTTTAGGAATCATTCCGCCATATATTTCAGTTGTTTCTATATAATTATGAATATCATTTATACTTAAATGGCTTTGTACTTCATCTTTAATCAGTACTCCTGGAATATCACTTATTAGGAATAAGTCGCCTTCCATTTCACTCGCTATTTTATATGCAAGGCTATCAGCATTTATATTATATCTTTGACCTGTATTTCTATCGATACCGATTGGTGCGATAACTGGAATACTGTTCGAACATATATTAGCCAGTGTTTCTTTATTAACAGATGTACATTCTGCTACAAATCCATATTTAGAATCTAAAGGTTTAATGTCAAATAAATTCATATCAATGCCATTTATGCCTAATGCTAATGAGTCATGTTGATTAATTTGAAACACAACTTGTGGGTTGACCTCACCTATCAATGTACTTGAAGTTTGAAGTAACACTTCTTCATCAGTAACACGTAAGCCATCTACAAATTTACTTTCAATACCAATTTTAGTTAGTTGTCTATTAATAAACGGGCCGCCACCATGGACGATGATTGGCATATAATTTTGACTTTTTAAAGTAAGTATATCTTCTATTATCGTTTGACTTAAGTTGCTTAATACACTTCCACCAATTTTAATGACTGCATACTTCACTTAATGACCTCCTATTAAGTTCTATATAATGCATTAATTTTTACGTAATCATAGCTCAAATCGCATCCGAAAGCGGTAGATGAATGATGAGAATTTCCAACTTTCGCTTCTATTTCAATTGTATCTTGCTCCATTTTAGCTTTTAAATCTAACTCATCAAATGTTACATTCATACCTTTACTAACTAATAAATGTCCACAAAGCCAAACGTCTACTTCGTTAGTATCTACAGTATGATCTGCATAACCAATTGATGTTACGATTCTTCCAAAGTTTGGATCAGCACCGTGTATTGCAGTTTTCACTAAGCTTGAACCTACAATCGTTTTTGCAATTGCACTATTTTGAGCTTTCGTCTTAGCACCTTTGACATTAACTTTGATTAACTTCGTCGCACCTTCACCATCTCTCGCAATACTTTGAGCTAAAAATTGACTCACATATTGGACTGCTTGAGCGAACTTCTCCCATTCTGGATGTGATTTAGTTAATGTTTGACCACTTTCACCATTAGCTAAAAGTATAACCATATCATTTGTACTCGTATCACCATCAACTGTAATCATATTAAACGTTTCATCAACAGATTCTTTTAATAAGCCATTCAAATCTTCAGATTCAACATTTGCATCTGTTGTCATAAAGCCAAGCATTGTAGCCATATTTGGATGAATCATGCCTGACCCTTTACATGAACCGCCAATCGTAATCACTTCATCATCAATTTTAATTTGTACTGCTATATGTTTAGTCTCTTTATCAGTTGTTAAAATAGCTTCATTAAAATCAGAAGAATGCGCATTATTGAGAATATCAATATTATTCACACCATATTCAATTTTTTGCATAGGTAAAAATTCGCCAATCAAGCCTGTTGATGCAATTGCGATTTGATGTTCAGGTAATTGTAGTTTAGATGAAATCCATTTTTGAGTTTGCTTTGCATCATCCAAACCTCTTTGACCTGTACAAGCATTTGCGATGGCAGAATTAATAACAATTGCAGAAAGTTTGTGTTCAACATTAATACTTTCTTCAGTGACTTTTAATGGGGCTGCTTTAAAAGCATTTTGTGTATATACCGCTGCACAATTAGCTGGAACTGATGAATATAACCAACCAAAGTCTTTCTTTTCTCTACGTAAGCCAACATGCATGCCGCCTGCAATGTATCCTTTAGGTGACGCGACATCACCTTCTTCTATAACGATCATTTCAGAGTCAATTAATTCTTCAGTCTTATCTAACATCAAATTCCTCCTATTCTATGGGTATATTGGTAATAAATTTAATCCTTCATCTTCATTAAATCCAAATAATCTATTCATGTTCTGAATTGCTTGACCACTTGCACCTTTAACGAGATTATCTATAACTGCAACGATAATAGCTTTTTGTCTGTCTTCATCAACATAAATACCTATATCGCAGTAATTACTGCCTAGAACTTCTTTTGTTGTAGGGAATTCGCCAAGGTCTCTTACACGAACAAATGGTTTTTCCTCATATTTCTGTTTATATAATTGATGTAATGCTTCTTCACTTGTTTGATCTTTTAAATCTACATAAATAGTAGCCAATATACCTCTTGTCATAGGAACGAGATGAGGTGTGAATGTCACTTTTATGTCTGATTTCGAGACTTGTGATAAATATTGTTCAATTTCTGGCGTATGCTTATGGGAACCTAATTTATAAGCTGAAAAGTTTTCATTCGCTTCTCCAAAATGAACATTTTGACTTAATGTTCTACCAGCACCTGAAACACCAGTTTTAGCGTCTATTATAATCGTGTCTTTATTAATAAAGTCACTTTCTAAAAGAGGGTGTAAAGATAAGAGTATTGCAGTTGGGAAACAACCCGGGTTTGCAATAATTTGTGTCGATGATCCATCCACATTTGACCACTCAGGCAAGCTATACACCGCTTCATCCAATACACTCTGAGGAGCTGGCTTTTCTCCGTAATATTTTTCATAAATTGTGGGGTCTTTCAACCTAAAGTCTCCAGATAAATCGATTACTTTAATACCACGTTCTATTAATTTAGGAATAAAATTCTTGCTCACATTTGAGGGGGTCGCAAAAAATATTAAATCACATTGCACTGTTTCTACATCTAAACTTGTGAATTGTTCAATAATATTATTTTGTAAATGTGGATATGTTTCCTTTATATCTTGACCAGATTTCGAATGCGAGAATACATATTTGATATTCACTTCTTTATGCTGATTTAATAATCTCATCAATTCTATTGCTCCGTATCCACTACCACCGACTATACCTATATCTAACACGAAAACACCTCTTCTATTTTTAGTATTATAATACTTTAGATAAAAATTGTTTCGTTCTTTCGTTTTGAGGATTATCAAATATTTGTTCAGGTGTACCTTCTTCTTGAACAATTCCTTCATCCATAAATATCACATGGTCGCTGACATTTTTAGCAAATCCCATTTCATGTGTTACAACGACCATTGTCATACCTTCTTTGGCTAAATCTTTCATAACACTTAATACTTCACCAACAACTTCGGGGTCTAAAGCTGAAGTTGGTTCATCAAATAAAATAACTGCCGGGTTCATCGCTAACGCACGAGCAATCGCTACACGTTGCTTTTGTCCACCTGATAATTTAGAAGGATAAACATCTGCTTTATCTTCTAGACCAACTTTTTTAAGTAATTGTTTAGCTTGATCTTCTAATTCGGATTTTTGTCCTTTTTTCAAAGTTAAAGGTGTTAGTGTAATATTTTCGATTACTTTTTTATGTGGAAAAAGATTAAAACCTTGGAAAACCATGCCCATTTTTTGTCTTAATTGATCCAACTTTGCACCTTTCGTATTTGTTAAATCATTATTTTCAAATACGATCTGTCCAGAGGAAGGTTCTTCTAATAAATTCAAACATCTAAGAAGCGTACTTTTACCACTACCAGATGGGCCGATAATCGCAACAACTTCCCCTTTTTCAATATTTAAATTAATACCTTTCAATACTTCATTTTTACCAAATGATTTGTGTAAATCGTTAACTTTAATCACTTACACTAAACCTCCTTTCAGCAAAGTACATCACTCTAGATAACGTAAACGTTAAGATAAAGTACAATACTGCTGCTACTAATAATGGTGTAAATGGATCAAATGATGCCCCTTGAACAACTTGAGCATTAAACATCAATTCACTTACGCCGATAACAGAAACTATAGAAGATTCTTTAATAACTGTTACAAATTCATTACCTAATGCAGGTAAAATATTTTTAATGGCTTGTGGCAAGATAACTTTAGTCATAGCTTGCGATTTATTTAATCCTAATGATCTAGCCGCTTCCATTTGGCCATTATCTACTGCGTTAATACCAGCTCTAATAATTTCTGCAATATAAGCACTACAGTTAATGATGAGTGCGATAATACCGCAAATTAATGCTGATAAATCTAAGCCAAGTACTGCTGTTGTACCGAAATAAACTAAGAATACTTGAACGAGTAATGGTGTACCTCTTATAAATTCGATGTAAACTGAAGCTATCGATTTAAATATTTTACTATTACTTAATTTCATAAGCGCTAAGAAGCAACCAATTAATGCCCCTGCTACTACACCTAAGAATGATAATAGAATCGTATAACCTACACCATGTAAGAAATATGAACCATATTTACTGAAGAAAGAACCATCATCGAACATTGCTTCTGTCGCTTTATCTTGATAGTCTTTAATCAAATTATTGTCTCGAACTTCTTTAACACTCTTATTAACTCTCTTCATTAATTCAGGTGAATTTTTCGGTAATGCAATGGCTGTTGTCTTGTCTGCATCTGAAAATGTAACATCTGAATATGTTAAATTAGGATTCTTCTCTAAATATGCATCAGCAACAGGTCCTTCAATAATCATGCCGTCTACTTTTCCAGAATTAAGTGACATAATAACTTCCGGTACTCTCGTTAATGAGCTAACTTGAGATTCTGGCATTTCTGTTTTTGCCAATTCTTCTTGAGTCGTTTGCTTTTGCACACCGACCATTTTTCCTTTAAAATCATCAATCGTTTTTAATTTGTCTTTATCTTTTTTCTGTATAATCATTCTTTGATTAACTTCCATATAATCATCAGAAAAATCAACTTGTTTCTTTCTCTCAGGAGTTGGAGCCATACCAGAAATAATCATGTCGATTTTTCCAGTTTTTAAAGCACCTAGTAAACTATCAAATTGCATATTCACAATCTTAAGTTTAATATCATTGTCTTTTGCAATTTTTTTAGCAAGTTCAATATCTATCCCAGCATATTCACGTTCACCATCTTTAGTGTGCTCAAACTCATAAGGTGCATAATCTGCTGATAAGCCTACTCTTAACTCGCCTCGTTCTTTAGCTTTATCCCATTGATCAGTTTCTGCAGCTTGTGACTTTATGGGGGCTAAATAAGGAATTGTAAGTAGTAAACAAATTGTTGCTATAACTACTTTAGTAAATACATATCTTTTCAAATTCGTTACCTCCTGAATTAATAATATTCATTATTATACGCATTTATGAAATTTTATGCAATAGCTTTTTATAAAAAAGTATGAACGAACGTTCATTCATACTTTACTTAGTTGAACTTCATTTTCACTGTATCCAGTTGTGATAACTTCAAGTGCACTATCTAATGAAATTTCAACCATATTTTGTACGGCTGTCTGTGTATAAAATGCAATATGAGGTGAAATTAATACATCGTCACGTGACATCAATTCTTTTAAAGTAGGATCTTCAATTTCTTTGTCTGTATAATCATATGAGAAATATGCAAACTCATTTTCATATACATCTAACGCTACACTATGTAATTTACCGCTATTTAATGCTTGAATGACATCATTAGTCTTCACTGTCGCACCTCTAGCTGTATTCACTAAATATGCACCATTTTTCATATATTTAATCGTCTCTTCATTAATAATATATGTCGTTTCTTCATTTGCTGGAACATGTAATGTGATTAAATCGGCTTTAGATAATCCTTCTTGTAAACTTTGTACATATTCAATATCGCTTAACGATTGATCATAAGGGTCATACCCGATCACTTCCGCACCAAATCCTTTAAATAATTGTGCTGACACTTTACCTATTCTACCAACACCTATAACCAGTACCGTCATACTTCTTAGTTCTTTAGCGATTACTGTTTCATCCCAAGTAAAATCTTGATGTTCTACTTTTTTATTTATTTTATTAATGTTTCTTATTAATTCTAGTGCTCTACAAACTGCAAATTCCGCTATCGCATTTGGACTATATGAAGGAATATTTGTAATTTTTATATCATGTTTTGCAGCTTCATCTAAATTAAACATATCAAACCCAGCCGCACGACCAGCAATTTGTTTAATACCAACATCCTTAAGTGCTTCGTATATTCTGTCATCAAACTTAAATAACTGTTGAGTACTCACACCATCAAAAGACGATAAAGTATGGACATTTTCTAAAGTTAAATCCTCTTCCGTACATTCAATTTCATGACCATTAGTTTGACCCCACTGATATGCATAAGGCTTTTCATCTTCTCTTATATTAAATAATTTAAATCGCATAATTCGTTCTTCCTTTCAGTAAGAAATAAATAATGATTAATTCTACAACACTTTATGAAAACAAACAATCTATTTTTCATAATATTCTTACAATTAAAAGTGTATGTAATATGGTGAATAACTTATTTATCAAGAAGTGAAACTAATTAGCATCCTTATGAACAGATTTGTCTATACTTGTTCGTAACGATGGCCTTGTGAACACTTCTTGCCAAACTTGTATATAACGGGGTTGTTAATTACAAAAGTCTACCGAAGTGTTACTATGGATAGCCATAATTACAAAACTCGGCTGAATTGTTACTATGGACAGCCTTAATTACAAAACTACTGAGAATTGTAATTACTGATATCCTTATTTGCACTTCTAACCAAATCTGCTAATAACGCACCCAGTATTTGCACTTCTCGCCAAACTTGCTAATAACGACACCAGTATTCAGACATATTTAAAGGCTGAGACATTTTTCTTGTCTCAGCCTACTCTACATTTTAATTATTCTCTTTAAATAAAAACATTTCTTGATTGTATTTTGGAAGTATTTTTAAACAAACTTTATGTACGATATATGCAAATAAAAACGGTATGACGAAATATGCTACGCCAAGTATTAAAATATTTAAAAATACTGATCCTTCCATAAATTTTAATGCGTTTGCTGGTCCAACAAATCCGGTATAACCAAATCCGGTAGACATTGGCGTACCTTTTATGCCAACAAAATAAGTTAGTAATCCACTCATTAGTCCATTTATGATTAATGGTACTGCGATGATAGGATTTTTAAAATATACTGGAATCATCATTTTAGCAGCTCCGATAATAAGTACGATATTGATACCTTTATCGTTTACTTTCCATGACCCCATTAAGAAAGTCACACATGCAGCAACAATCCCCATATTGCCAGCTCCTGAACTTAAACCATTTAAACCGACCGCAGTAGCAATTGCTACAACTGAAATTGGCGTTACCATTAATAATGCATAAGTAATCGCAATTAATATACACATCATTAAAGGATTCAATGTAGAAAATTGTTCTATTAATTTGCCGATACCTTTTGTTACATTACTAACATATGGAAGTGTCAGCATACCTATAAATCCACTGACAACTGAAATAATAATTGGCATAATCAACATATCTAAAGAACCAAATTTTCCTTTCAATTTAATCATCAAGTAACAACTGATAATTAAAACAACGATTAAATTGACGACATCCCCTATACTTACAAATATAAATTGACCATTTTGTATTTTCACAGCGCCTGAACCTATTAATCCTGCAGCACCAATCATAACTGCATCAGTAGCTTGGAATTTAAATTGATGTGCAACAACGATGCCTATAATAAAACTCATCGCAAACTGCATAAGTAATAATGCTTGATTAAACATTTCTAATAGCGGATGAAACTGTGATAAATAACTAAATAACACACCAAGTATGGCGTTAGGTATTAATGCTATAACAATGCCTACACCTATACCATTTAAAATATTAAAGAAAAATTCCTTTACTGTGAAATGTTTATCCATAAAATGCCTCCTGAAATAATATGTATTAATGATATATGACTTTATTTTTATAGACAATGCTATTTTTACTATTTTACTTTACTTTGGTATAGTTTAATGTAATAGTTTAAATAACAACGTTGTTATAGGAGGATTTTTACATGTTTAATATGATTTCACAAGATAAAAATACAATTGTAATCAGTGACAAGCAAAACGAGCATTTCTTTACAATCCGCATATTAGAAGATTACTTAATCAATATTAAATCTTCTACAGAGAAAGAGATCACTTTACCGACTTGGACCATTACACCTGGAGATACTGAATTACCTTTCGAAGGTCTCTCTAGATACGACCAATCTAACTTTTCATGTCCACAATATGAAATTTCAGAAGAACAAAACAATATTATAATTAAGACAAAGTCATTAAAACTTATCATTGATAAAGAAGATTTCTATTGTAGTTGGTATGATATAAGTTCATCTGACAAAGAAATTAAAATTATGCAAGACCGTAAGACAGGCAGTTATCAACATCAAATATCAAGAAATCATCCGACTTGTCATTATTTAAATAGAGATAAAAATGAAATGTATTTTGGTCTCGGTGAAAAGAGCGGAAAAGTGAATAAACATGGCAGACGATTCAGAATGAAAAATATAGATGCTATGGGCTATAATGCTGAAACGACTGATCCTCTTTATAAACATATTCCTTATTATCTCACATACAAAACTGATGAAAATATATCATTTGGTATCTTCTACGATGATTATCAAGACTCTATTGTAGATCTTGGACAAGAGTTAGATAATTATCACGGTCATTATAGATATTATGAAACTAAATCAGATTTTCTTGATTATTACGTTATTGCCGGTCCATCTATTCAACAAGTAACGACGCGTTTTAGTCATTTAACAGGTAGACCAACACTCATGCCTGAATGGAGTTTGTCATATTCTGGCTCAACAATGCAATACACAGATTTGCCAAATTCAGATGAAAGACTGATATCTTTTCTAAATCAATGTAACACACATAATATAACGATTAGATCTTTCCACCTTTCATCAGGTTATACATCCATTCATGATAAGAGATACGTTTTTAATTGGAATTACGATAAATTTAAAGACCCAAAATCTTTTGGTAAAGCTTATACAGATCAAAATGTAGAATTAGTTGCGAATATTAAACCTACCCTACTTACAGATCATCCTTTACTAGATGAAGTATTAGCATTTGATGGATTTATTAAAGATATGAATGGTAAACCGCTTCTTGTACAATTTTGGGATGAAAAAGGATACTATTTAGACTTTACTAATAAAGACACTATTAAATGGTGGCAATCTAAAATAGAACAACAATTATTATCTAATCATGTTAACTGTACATGGAATGATAATAACGAATTCGAAATTTGGGATGATAAAGCTAAAGTAAATGGTTTCGGCAATGAAGCAAATTTCCAAGATTATAAAGCAATCATGCCTATATTAATGATGAAAGCATCAAGAGAGATTCAACAAAAATATCATAAAGAACAATATCCATATATCATAAGTAGATCTGGTGCAGCTGGTATGAGTAAATACGTTCAAACTTGGACAGGTGATAACTATACGAGTTGGCATACATTAAAATATAATAATGCTATGGCAATTGGGTTAAGTCTATCTGGTGTTTATAACTTTGGCCATGATATTGGCGGTTTTTCTGGTGATAAACCAGAAGCAGAATTATTTTTAAGATGGGTACAATGTGGTGCTTATTATCCAAGATTTTCAATCCACTCATGGAATGATGATGGTTCTGTAAATGAACCTTGGATGCATAATGAAGTCTTATCTGAAGTTAAACAAGCCATGCACTTCCATGAAAAGCTTAAACCATATCTTCAGTCATTAGTTGTACAGGCACATGAAGCATATGAACCAATTATTAGACCAACTTTTTACCAATTTGAAAGTGATATAAATACTTTTGAAGAAAATGAAGAATTTATGTTAGGTGAGCATATGTTAATTGCCCCTATCGTAGAAAAAGCTCAACTAGAAAGAACAGTCTATTTACCTAAAAACAGCAAGGGTTGGATTGATTTTCATAGCGGCGAACAATTTGAAGATGGTCAAACAATAACCGTAAAAACGACTTTACAACATATCCCAACATTTGTAGTAAAAGGCGCAACGATACCAGTTTATCAAGATGATTTAAAAACAATTGAAAATCTAAAGTTCTAAATAAATAAGAACCTAAGACAATATCGTCTTAGGTTCTCTATTTTTATATAGTATCTATGCCTTCAATATTATATAGTGACACGGCGTTATTAAAGCATATATCCTTAATAATTTCAGAAAGAATTTCATCATCAATGATTTCTCCTCTTTCCACACGTTTACCAATCATTTCACATAAAATTCTTCTAAAATATTCATGTCTTGTATATGATAATAAACTTCTTGAATCAGTTAACATACCAACGAAAGTAGATAACAATCCAACATTTGCATATTCTACTAAATGTTGTTCCATTCCTTCTTTAGTATCATTGAACCACCATGCAGCACCTAGTTGCACTTTGACTTTATCTGAAGTAAAGTTTCCAGCTGTTGCTTGCACCATTAAGTGATCATTTGCATTATTAGGATAAATAATTGTATCTGATAATGCATCATTTTGATTTAAATGATCTAAAAATCTATTTAAATCAGTAGAACTGAGCATATCACCTACACTATCAAATCCAGCATCTGGACCAACTTCTTCAAACAATAATGTATTATTGTTTCTCACTGGTCCAAGATGAAACTGTACAACCCAATTATATTTTTTATACGTTTTACTTACTTCGGTTAAAATATATCCAGATAATCTACTTAAATCCTCCTCATCTAAGTCTTCACCATGTTTAATTTGTTCAAAATACTGTTCAGCTTGGTCTTTAGTTACATCCACTTTAAGTACTTTAGCAAAGCTTTGATCAGAACTTCTTGCGCCATTTTGATGGAAGTATTCAATACGTTCATTGAGCGCATTAATATATTCTTCCACATGATTTATTTTTGTTTCTGTAGCAATTTCTAATTGGTTAATAGATGCTTCTACATTATCTTTCGTTAAAGCGATATAACGATCAGATCTAAATGTTGGTAACACTTTGACATCAAAAGACTTATCCTCACGAAGTAATTGATGATATTTCAAATCATCACATGGATCATCCGTTGTACAGATAATTTGGACGTTACTTCTTTCTATTAATTTTCTTGGAAGAAATTCTGGTTGTTGTAAACTTTCATTTAACTGATTATATAATTGATCTTTATCAATTTTATTTAAATTTTCATTGATATCGAAATACCTTGCTAATTCTAAATGACACCAGTGATACATCGGATTCATAATACTTTTAGGCAATAAACTTATAAATGCTTCGAATTTTTCTTTATCAGTTTTGTCTCCAGTAATATACGACTCATCTATTCCGTATGCGCGCATTAAACGCCATTTATAATGATCATGTTTTAGCCAAACTTCAGTAATCGTATTAAAAGGTTTATTCTCATAAATTTCTTTCGGATCTAAATGACAATGAAAATCAAAAATTGGTATATCTTTAGCTATATTGTATAAAGCCTGTCCTTTTTCAGATTGAACAATAAAATTTTCTTTAATTAAACTCATAAATACTCACCTTTCCTATAGCCCAAGTAATTTTGGTAAAAATAACGATAATTGTGGTACGAACGTAATTAATAACAACAGTATAATTAAAATAATAAAGTATGGTATTAATGTCTTAATGACACTTTCAATTCGTACATTTGCAACACTACTACCAACAAATAACGCACTACCTACTGGAGGTGTTATATTACCTATACATAAGTTAAATGCGATTACTATACCGAAATGAACTGGATCTAATCCGATACTTTCTGCAATCGGTAAGAAAATTGGAGTGAATATAAGTACTGCTGGTGTTATGTCCATAAATGTACCGATGATTAATAAAATTAAATTCATTAACAGTAATAATAAAATTGGATTTTCAGTTAATGATAATATGCCGCCAGAAATTGCTTCTGGTAATCCTGTAAAACTCATAACGAGTGAGAATAATGCAGATGCTGTAATTAAGAATAAAATCATACCTGTAATTTCTACTGTTTCTATAATAATCGCAGGTATATCTTTAATTTTTAAATTTTTATAAATAAGTGACAGTATAAACGCATATAGAACTGCGACAGCTGCACCCTCTGTTGCTGTGAATATTCCAGCTACAATACCACCGATTACGATAATAATTAATAGTAAACTTGGAATAGCATCTAAAATTAAAAATAATTTATCTTTCCAACTCACTTTTTCAGAAACTGGATAGCCATGTTTTTTAGCTAAAAAGTAAGCAACAACCATACAACCTAGGCCCCATAGAATTCCAGGAATGTAACCTGCAATAAATAATGCAGCAATTGATGTTCCACCACTTACTAGTGAATAAACAATCAATAATGAACTTGGTGGAATTAATAATCCTGAAGGTGCTGAAGCAATATTGGCAGCTGCAGAATATGATTTTTTATAACCTTGTGTTGTTTCCATCGGTGTCATGATTCTTCCCATTGCTGCAGCAGCTGCAACACTTGATCCTGAAATCGAACCAAACAACATATTCCCCACAATATTCGTATGTGCTAAAGAACCAGGTAATCTACCTACTAACACTTTTGCAAAGTTAATTAATCTAAACGCAATACCACCGTTATTCATCAATATTCCAGCTAGTACAAATAACGGAATGGCAAGCATTGTAAAGTTATCAATACCAGTTACCATTCTTTGGGCAGCAGTAAGTATTGTGACATCAAACGGGAAAATAAGTATTAACGTTAATAATGAACTTAAAATAATTGAAATAGCGATTGGAATACCAAATGCTAAAAATATTGCTAAAGATACAAATAATACGATTCCAGCAATTGTTGTCATTACACTTCACCGCCTTCATCATTTTCTGGTAACTCATTTGTTATAATGCCTCGAATTGAATAAAATGCAATAAAAAGTCCTGAAATTGGTAATGCACCATACATTAATGCCATTGAAACACCTGTAGCTGGTGCATATTGTGTCCAAGTAAGTGCTACAATTTTAATACCACCGTATATCATCAAAATTAAAGCAACTAATAAAATAATGATATTCGTGAGTCTTTCTATAAATAACTGTGCTTTAAGAGGAAACTTTTCTCTTATAAATAAAATGGCAATATGTTTTTTCTTACCAAATACATATGCTGCACTTAACAACGCAAACCAGATTAACAAGAAGCGAATGATTTCTTCACTTGTCGTACTTGGCGTGTTCAATATATATCTTGTTATCACTTGCCAAACTGATAAAATGACCATTACAGTTATCAATACACCAGACACAGAAAGCAAAGTTCTATCAATATAATGTGTTAATTTATTCATTTTGTTCTGCCTCCTTAATCAATTTGTATTGTTTTTCTGTTCCTTTATTATTTTTAAATTCTTCTTGTAGAGGTTTTACAGCTTTTTTGAAAGTAGACTTATCTACATCATGGAATTTCACATTCATATCTTCTTTAGCTGATTTAATTGCCTCTTTAATGGCTTTATCCCAGATGACTTCATGCTTTTCAGTAGATGATCTTGCTGCGCTTTTTATCCATCCTTTTTCTTCTTTCGTTAAATCATTGTATGCATCCTTATTCATAATTAAAATATCAGGAACGATAGCATGCTCAGTATTATAATAATTTTTTGCAACTTCTCCATGTTTATTGTCGGTCAATGCTGTTTCATTATTCTCAGCTGCATCAATAACACCAGATTGAAGTGCTGTATAAACTTCACCAAATGCCATTGGAGTTGGCGTACCACCTAATGACTTAACAAGTTGCACACTTGTTTTACTTGGCTGAACACGTGTTTTTAAACCATGTAAGTCTTTATTCGTCTTTATTTCTCTATCTTTTGTATATATATTTCTTAATCCTGAGTCATAGTAAGTAATACCTACAAACCCGTTGTCTTTAGTCGTATTAAAGAATGAATTTTGTACTTCAGGTTTTTTCATAATAGATCGAAAACTATCTCGAGATTTAAATAGATATGGCATGCTAAATAAAGAATACGACTCAGAGAAACTTTCAAGTGCACTTGCTGACACTTTTGTGAATTGAATGGCATTTGTTTGAGTCATTTCAATTGCTTCCCGTTCACTTCCAAGTTGTCCGTTCGCATATATTTTAATTTTTAATTTTCCATGAGATTTCTTTTCTACTTCTTTTTTAAATTCTTCTAACGATTTATGTACTGGATGCGTTGTAGATTGGTTGTGTGCTAGTGTTAAAGTCTTAACATCTTTATCTTGTGCGTCACTTTGTTGGCATCCATACAAAACTGTGAATACGCTTACAATTAACAGTAAAATTTTTTTCATCTCTCATCCCCCATTAATTTTAAAAAAGTAATCAAATTGACTACTTCTTTAATACTTATTGATAAGTATAAATCAAATGAAACAAAATAACAACGTTGTTATTTATAGAAAATGTGTGCTTATGGTATAATATAGAAAATAATATTTAAAGGAGACTCACATGGCTGTAACATTAAAAGACATAGCAAATGCCTGTGGTGTTAGTTATTCAACAGTAAGTAAAGCGTTAAAAAATTCTCCTTTAGTTACTGCTGAAACAACAGAGCGCATACAGCAAAAGGCAAAAGAAATGAATTATATACCTAATAATTCCGCTCGCTCTTTAGTCTCAAATAAGAGCCAAACAATTGGACTCATTTGGCCATCAGTAGACAGAGTTGCAGTATCAACTCTTGTTTCAGAAATCAATAACTTTTTAAAGAATACTGGATATTTTATGTCTGTATCAATCGATGATGTGGAAACTGCTGCGCATAAATTTTTAGAATTACGTTTTGATGGCATCATCGTATTTGATGAAGGTGAAGCTTCTACCCTACCAAGTATCATTAGTTCAAATATCCCAGTAGTAGCTTATGGTACAGACCGAGAGCTCGAATATCCTATTGTAAATGTTAATCATAAACAAGCAATGATTCTTTCATTAGATGATTTAATGCAAAATAATATAACAAATATTTGTTATATTGGAGATCTCAACACCGATGATATTCGACAAATTATAAAGAAAGAAACTTTTGAACGTTATTGTAAAGAACACAATCTTGAATATAATATGATTGATTCAAAAGGACTATCAGCTGAAGATACATTTTTTGCATTAAAGTCATATTTGACTAATCATACGTTGCCAGAAGGTATCATTTGCGGAAGTTACGATATTACTTTAGGACTCGTGCACACTTTAAAAGATTCATTAGATCAACATATTGTATACTCATACGACAATGTACCTCAATTTGACCATATGGATACAGTGATTCATTCAGTCGGTGTCCCTACTAGGAAAATTGCTGAAACATTAGTTAATATCCTTATCAATGCAATTGAATCTAAGGAAAATCAACCTAATGTCTATAATCTTGAGCCTGAATTAGTAAAGCGGAAATAAAGACAAAAAATGACTACAAAATTGTAGTCATTTTTTTACTGTTGTTCCTTGATGGAATCTCATCTTCCACTCTGATTGTTTTCTAATCCATAAAGTACTCCGTTTAGTTGTTATATGATCAGTTTTATTGATTAATTCATAAGTCGTTAAGACAATTCCTTTTTGAATTTTTTCAACTATAAAATTCGAAATCTCATATTCAAATGTATGTAAAGTCCCCTCTTCAATATCACGTTTATATATCATTTTGCCCGACTTACCTATTTCTTTAAAATCATCATCAAGTAAAGTTAAGATAAACGACTTATCCATTCTATTACTAGCATCCAAATGTGCACATTCTAATTCATAAAATTGCTGTTTAATGATTTACACCTACTTTATCTTAGTAAATATAGTTCAACTTATATGCTAAAATAATAGCATAGTAATAAGTATAATCGAGGGGGGTAAGTAAATGACAAATTTAAAAGAAGTAGCTAAACGAGCTGGCGTTTCACCAAGTACCGTATCACGAGTAATTAATAACCACCCTTATGTTAATGAAGAAAAAAGAAAAAAAGTACTTGATACTATAGAAGAATTAAATTATATACCAAATATCAATGCAATTCATTTAAAAAAAGGTAAAACAAATTTAATAGGTGTTGTATTGCCGTTCTCTAATCACCCATATTTTTCACAATTAATTCAAGGTATTTCTGAAGAAGCGATTAAATCAAACAAAAAAATTGTTTTGTTCCAAACTGCTTATGATACTGATCAAGAAATTGACGCTTTGGAAATGTTAAAACTAAAACAGATAGATGCACTCATTATATGTTCAAGAAATATTTCATTAAATATAATTGAGCAGTACATAGAGTATGGACCAATTTCTATATTCGAAAATATTTCAAACTCTAAATTTAGAACAACATATATTGATCACTACAACGCCTTCAAACAAGCATTAAATCATCTATACAATAACGGACATAGACATATTGCATGTGCCATAAATAGAAGAAATAGCACTAGTTCAATTTTAAGAATACAAGCATATAAAGACTTTTGCAGTGAGAATTCTTTACCCTTCAATGATCAAGATATATATGAGAATTTTGTATTATTAGAAGATGGTCAAAGACTTGCACAAGAAATTGAAAATAAAGAAAATCCACCTACTGCAATTGTTGTATCAGGAGATAACACAGCTGCAGGCTTGTTTATTAGTTTAAATGACGAACAAAAGAAAAATATATCTATCATTGGGTTTGAAAATCATAAAATATCTAAATTGCTAAACCTTACTACAATAGAGATCCCCCTCTTTCAAATTGGTAAAAGTTTGTTTAATCAACTATATGAAGATAAACTGAATAACTATTTATTTGAAACAAAACTTATTAAAAGAAACTCAGTATTTAAATTAAACCATTGACATGAAATGCATTTCATAGATTATCCTTTAATCAATCACAAATATTAGGGGGTAATTAAAATGAACAAACAAAAAGTTGGTATTGATGGTTGTAATATTACTTCAGAAATTTATGTAGAAATACTTCAACACACTAGCAATATTGATATTGTCGCTTGTACTGATGAGAGCCTATCAAAAGCAATTAGTATGAAAAACATATATGATATCCCTCAAGTAATGACAAGAAGTAAAATGTATAAAGATAAGAAAATTGATTATATTATTAAACTTTAAAAGAACAAAAAAAGTCTTAAGCGATTAGCTTAAGACTTTTTTCATTAATTATATATACCGGTGGTCGGGTTCGAACCGACACGTCCTCGACGGACACGGGATTTTGAGTCCCGCGTGTCTGCCAATTCCACCACACCGGCTTAATAAAAATCCTACAAAAAAAATCTTCCCAATGGAAGAAATAAATGGAGCGGAAGATAGGACTTACACCTATATCTCATTCCGGGAAGGAATGTATTCTAAGAGTTGAAATACTCCCGCATTTTAATAAATAACAGTATTAATAATAATGGAGCGGAAGATAGGACTTGCACCTATATCTCATTCCGGGAAGGAATGTATTCTAAAAGTTGAAATACTCCCGCAAAGTTATTAATGGAGGCGGCAACCGGATTTGAACCGGTGAATAGAGGTTTTGCAGACCTCGGCCTTACCACTTGGCTATGCCGCCAGACTACTGGGCTAGCTGGATTCGAACCAGCGAGTGACGGAGTCAAAGTCCGTTGCCTTACCGCTTGGCTATAGCCCATTAATATAAAATAAGGGCGGCTGATGGGAATCGAACCCACGAGTGTCGGAACCACAATCCGATGCGTTAACCACTTCGCCACAGCCGCCATGGCAGGGGCAGTAGGAATCGAACCCACACCAAAGGTTTTGGAGACCTCTATTCTACCGTTGAACTATGCCCCTATTAAATTAAAATAATAATGGTGGAGGGGGGCAGATTCGAACTGCCGAACCCGAAGGAGCGGATTTACAGTCCGCCGCGTTTAGCCACTTCGCTACCCCTCCGTTAGATGGTGCCGGCCAGAGGACTTGAACCCCCAACCTACTGATTACAAGTCAGTTGCTCTACCAGTTGAGCTAGGCCGGCAAAAAGTTAAAAGATGGCTCAGGACGGAATCGAACCGCCGACACAAGGATTTTCAGTCCTTTGCTCTACCGACTGAGCTACTGAGCCATACATTAATTTTTAAAAAATGGCGGTCCCGACGGGAATCGAACCCGCGATCTCCTGCGTGACAGGCAGGCATGTTAACCGCTACACCACGGGACCATCATTAAAGCTATTGCAGGAGGCGGATTTGAACCACCGACCTTCGGGTTATGAGCCCGACGAGCTACCGAACTGCTCCATCCCGCGATAATAATATTAAGTTACAAATATAATGGCGGAGGAAGAGGGATTCGAACCCCCGCGAGCCGTTAAGCCCCTGTCGGTTTTCAAGACCGATCCCTTCAGCCGGACTTGGGTATTCCTCCAATATATAAGTATGGACCTTGCAGGACTCGAACCTGCGACCCAACGGTTATGAGCCGTTTGCTCTGACCAACTGAGCTAAAGGTCCAAAATTTAAAATATGTATCATATTGAAAATTTTAATGGCGGCGGAGGGGATCGAACCCCCGACCTCACGGGTATGAACCGTACGCTCTAGCCAGCTGAGCTACGCCGCCATAATGGTATTATTTTTAAATGGTGGAGACTAGCGGGATCGAACCGCTGACCTCCTGCGTGCAAAGCAGGCGCTCTCCCAGCTGAGCTAAGCCCCCATTTAATATGTAAATTTTTAAAGAGTCGGGAAGACAGGATTCGAACCTGCGACCCCTTGGTCCCAAACCAAGTGCTCTACCAAGCTGAGCTACTTCCCGTAACCAAAATGGTCATTACGCGCCCGAGAGGAGTCGAACCCCTAACCTCTTGATCCGTAGTCAAACGCTCTATCCAATTGAGCTACGGGCGCATATTAATATGGTGCCGAGGACCGGAATCGAACCGGTACGGTAATCACTTACCGCAGGATTTTAAGTCCTGTGCGTCTGCCAGTTCCGCCACCCCGGCA
>NZ_JAJNIR010000027.1:0-36099 GCF_022385935.1 Mammaliicoccus sp. J-M41
AATGGCTCTAAAACATGGTGCCGGCCAGAGGACTTGAACCCCCAACCTACTGATTACAAGTCAGTTGCTCTACCAGTTGAGCTAGGCCGGCAAAATGGTGGAGAATGACGGGTTCGAACCGCCGACCCTCTGCTTGTAAGGCAGATGCTCTCCCAGCTGAGCTAATTCTCCAATTAACAATATCGCCCGGCAGCGTCCTACTCTCGCGGAACGTAAGCCCAACTACCATCGGCGCTAAAGAGCTTAACTTCTGTGTTCGGCATGGGAACAGGTGTGACCTCTTTGCTATCGCCACCAGACAATGTTGTTTCGTTTTTGTCTTACCTTATATATTATAAAGAACTCATCAAGGTTTTTCAATAGTAAATTTTACACCTTATTAACTTTCTTTACAAACATCTCGAATTGATATGCGCTTGTTTTCAGCGACCTTTATATAATACACAATTTAGAAACACTCGTCAACACTTTACGACAAAAAAGTTTATATTTCTTTAAAAAACTTCATCAATCGCATTTTAAAGCCTTTCAAAAGTATAAAACCGCACACAATATGGAATTGTGCACGGCTTTTAGTTACATTTATTTTTGTCTCATATAAGGGAATAGTAATACATCTCTAATAGAAGCAGAGTTTGTTAATAGCATAACTAATCTATCAATACCTATTCCTAAACCACCTGTTGGAGGCATACCATATTCAAGTGCTTCAATAAAGTCATCATCCATTTCATGTGCTTCATCGTTACCTTGATCTTTTTCTTTCATTTGTGCTTCAAATCTTTCACGTTGATCAATTGGATCATTTAATTCAGTAAACGCATTTGCATGCTCTCTACCAACAATAAATAATTCGAATCTATCAGTGAATCTTGGATCTTCAGGATTTTTCTTAGCTAATGGTGATATTTCGATTGGGTGTCCATAAATAAATGTAGGTTGAATAAGTTTCTCTTCAACTCTTTGTTCAAAGAATTCATTCAGAATATGACCATATGTCATACGATCTTCTACTTCTATATTATGTTCTTTTGCTAGAGCATGTGCTTCTTCATCAGTTTTAACTTCATAGAAATCTACACCCGTATATTCTTTAACGGCATCAACCATATGCCATCTTCTCCAATTAGGTGCTAAATCTATAGATTCTTCGCCATATTGTACAGTTGTAGAACCTAATACTTTTTCAGCGATTGCTGCTACCATAGATTCAGTTAAATCCATAATGTCGTTGTAATCAGCATATGCTTCATACAATTCAATCATTGTAAATTCAGGGTTATGTCTTGTAGATACACCTTCATTACGGAATACTCTTCCAATTTCATATACTTTCTCTAATCCACCTACGATTAATCGTTTCAAGTGTAATTCAATTGCAATTCTCATGTATAAAGTAGCATCTAACGCATTGTGATGTGTTACGAAAGGACGAGCTGAAGCCCCACCTGCGATTTGGTGCATCATTGGTGTTTCTACTTCTAAGAAACCTTTATTATTTAAGTAAGTTCTCATTTCTTGAATAATTTGGCTTCTTGTAATGAATGTTTTAGTTGATTCTTCACTTGTAATTAAATCTAAGTAACGTTGACGGTAACGTTGTTCAATATCTTGTAAACCATGATATTTATCTGGTAATGGACGTAAAGATTTCGTTAAAACAGTAAATTCTTTCGCTTTAACAGATAATTCTCCAGTATTCGTTTTAAACATAACACCTTTTACGCCTACGATGTCACCTAAATCTGCATGTTTCCATATTTCAAATTGTTCGTCACCTACTTGGTCTTTACGAACATAAATTTGAATTTGACCAGTAATATCTTTAACATGTGCAAATCCAGCTTTACCTTTACCTCTTTTAGTCATTAAACGACCTGCGATAGCAACAGCTGATTCGTCTTCTTTATCATGTAATTCTTCTTTACTGAATTCGTCCCATTCTTGGTGTAATGATTTAGAGTCTCCACTGCGGACAAATTTCTTACCGAAAGGATCGATACCTAAATCTCTTAATTCTTGTAATTTTTCTCTACGAACCAACATTTGGTCATTCATTTCTTCTGACATGATTTTCCACTCCTTATTTAAATTACACTTGTTATTTTATTTAAACCACACGTAGATTATTTACTTTCACCATTATACTTTACTACATGTTCATCGTTTGGCAATAGCTCCCAAATATATTTCTTCGATATAGGTTCCACAACATTTGAGGCAATATCATTCAAAGGTATCATCACAAATGCTCTTTCAGTCATTCTTGGGTGAGGTACTTCTAGTTCTGGTGATTGAATAACAGATTGATCATATAATAAAATATCTATATCAATTGTACGTGGTCCCCATCTTTCAACTCGAACACGATGAAGTTGTTGTTCTACCATCATACAAACTTTCAATAATTCTGATGATTCTAATTCAGTTGAGATTTCAATACACATATTTAAAAAATCAGGTTGATCTGTGTATCCTACTGGTTTCGTTTCATATATTGGAGATTCTTGAACAACTTGAATACCGTCAATTTCATTCAGCAATTTAACAGCTTCTTGCAGTTGATGTTGCCTATCTCCCATATTACTGCCTAAACCTAAATATGCAGTATGCATTTATCTCTTCCTCACTATCTCAATACCTACACCTTTATAATGTCCAGGTATCGGTGGATTATTTTTAGTAATCTTAACTTTGGTTTCCAATACTCGATTATAGTGCGAAAATAGCTCTTTTGCAATACGTTCTGCAAGATGTTCGATTAATTTTACTGGTTTACCTTCCATAATTTCTTTGACTACTTCAAATACTTCACCGTAGTGAACAGTATTTTCTAAGTCATCTGTTTCACCCGCTTCAGAAAGATCTAAATATAATTCTAAATCTACTATAAAGATTTGTCCTAGTTCATTTTCCGCTTCAATTGCACCATGGTATCCGTAAAAAGACATGCCTTCTAATATTATTCTATCCATTTAATCGAATCTCCTTCAGAGCATCTATCGTCTTAGCTACTCTTTTGTTCATTTGTACATTGTGGACTCTCACAGCATGGACACCTTTTTCTATTCCGTAAGCTGTTGTTGCTGCTGTACCTTCATCACGTTCATCAACATTAGTTTCGCCACCTAATAAGTCATTGATCAATCGCTTTCGGCTTGTCGCAAGCAACACATTGTAACCTGTAGCGACCAATTCATCTAATCGTGACATGACAATACGTTCTTCTTCTCTAGACGTTGCAAAACCAATACCAGGATCTAACCAAATGTTTTTTTCGGGTATGCCACAAATTTCTGCTTGGTTTGCTTGTTTTAATAAAGTAAGCAATAATTCTTCCATTACCGGAACATCTCTCTTGCCGTCGCCGTTATGCATTAACACAATTTCAGCATTATATTCTGCAACGACGTTCAATATATTCGGGTCATATAAACCAGCCCACTGGTCGTTAATCATCGTTACGCCTCTTTTTAAAGATTCTTCAGCAACTTTACTTCTGTATGTATCTACTGAAAGTTGTACATCTAAATCACTAAGCGCTTCTACAACTGGAATAACTCTGTCCAATTCCTCTTCTAAACTTACTTCTGTATAACCTGTTACTTCTGTATAACCTGGGCGAGTAGATACACCACCGATATCAATAATATCCGCACCTTCTGAGATAAGTTTCTCAGCGTGTTGTCTTGCTTTATCTACACTATTATATGAACCACCGTCAGAAAATGAATCTGGCGTAACATTTAATATACCCATAATTTTCGTATTCACCAAGATAGTCTTCCTTCCTTTTTCATAGATAAATTTATTATAACAAATTTAAAAAATCACGCCTAAATGAAATAACTTCAAAAGTTATTTATTATAGACGTGATACTTATTATATAATCATTTATTTATCAATTAGTCTTCAAAAGCGTAAAGTGGTGTAGATAGGTAACGTTCACCATTACTTGGAAGAACTGTTACTACTGTTTTGCCTTCACCTAGTTCTTTAGCTTTTTTCAATGCAGCTACAATTGCAGCGCCAGATGAAATACCACCAAGGATACCTTCTTCTTTGGCAACTTTTCTAGACATTTCCATTGCTTCTTCATTACCTACTTTAATAACATCGTCATAAACATCTGTGTTTAAAGTGTCTGGTACGAAACCTGCACCTAAACCTTGTAATTTATGAGGACCTGGTGAACCACCACTTAAAATAGGTGAAGCTTCTGGTTCAATCGCAACTACTTGAATATTAGGATATTTTTCTTTAAGCACTTTACCTGCTCCAGATAAAGTACCACCAGTACCTACACCAGCTAAGAAAGCGTCAATTTGAACACCTTCAAATTGTTCAACAAGTTCAGGACCAGTTGTTAATTCATGGATTTTAGGGTTCGCTGGGTTTTCGAATTGTTGTGGTTCAAAATAGCCTTTTTCTTCTTTTAATTCTTTAGCTTTTTTGATAGCACCTTTCATGCCTTCTGCACCAGGTGTTAATACTAATTCAGCGCCATAAGCTTTTAATAAAGCACGACGTTCGCTACTCATTGTATCTGGCATTACAAATACAGCTTTATAACCTTTAGCTGCTGCAACCATTGCTAAACCGATACCTGTGTTACCAGATGTTGGTTCAATAATTGTGTCGCCTGGTTTGATTTTGCCTTCTTTTTCAGCAGCTTCAATCATCGCTAAACCAATTCTATCTTTAACTGAACTACCTGGGTTTTGGTATTCTAGTTTTACATAAACGTCTGCTGAACCTTCTTCAACTACTTTGTTTAATTTAACTACAGGTGTATCTCCAATTAATTCTACAATATTATTTACTCTCTTAGCCATTTACACTTCACTCCTAAATAGTTTTTATACCCTAGTTTATTTATCGGATATAATGATTATAACAAAACTTCATATAAAGTGAAAGTATTTACTAAATTAAAGTGCGTTCTTAAGCTCGATTAATTCTTCTTCGCTATAT
Organism: Mammaliicoccus sp. J-M41; assembly: GCF_022385935.1. Taxonomy (NCBI): domain Bacteria; kingdom Bacillati; phylum Bacillota; class Bacilli; order Caryophanales; family Staphylococcaceae; genus Mammaliicoccus; species Mammaliicoccus sp. J-M41. The sequence goes on from NZ_JAJNIR010000027.1 coordinate 4,976, forward strand.
TGATACTTTGTTCTACAGAAATGACATTCTGCTTCAGCACCATGATCTTCTTTAATCATTGCATCAATTTCTGCTTCTCCAAGACCTTTAATTGCATTTAGGAATTTTTCTCTAGAACAATTACATTTGAACTCAACATCCATATGGTCAATAATTCTAGTATTTTCTTTACCTAATACTGTTTCAATTATTTCTTCTGGTGATAATCCTCTATCGATCAATTTAGATACAGGTTCCATTTGATTAATTTTTTCTTCAATTGCTGAAATTGTTTTTTCAGATGCACCAGGCATAAGTTGAATGATGAAACCTCCTGCTGCTTTAATTGTATTATCAGGATTTACTAATACACCTAAACCAACTGCTGAAGGTACTTGTTCACTTGTTACAAAATAATAAGTAAAATCTTCGCCAAGTTCTCCTGATACAATTGGTGTAGAACCTGTAAAGTAATCTTTCAATCCGATATCTTTAACGACACTTAACATACCGTCTGTTCCAACAGCACGTCTAACATCTAATTTACCTTGATCGTTTAATGGGAAATGCGTTTGTGGATTTTGTACATATCCTCTTACTTTACCTTTCGCATTAGCATCGACCATAATTTTACCAATTGGTCCTCCGCCATCAATTGTTACGGTTAATTTTTCTTCATTTTTTAGCATTGATCCCATCATCACACCAGCTGTCATTGATCTACCTAATGCTGCTGATGCAGTTGGCCATGTGTAATGGCGTGTTTGTGCTTCTTGTATTGTATTTGTTGTTTGAACAGCAAAAGCTCTCACTTCATCATTGAAAGCTAATCCTCTTACTAAATAATCTTTTGTCATGTTTTATACTCCTTCTTTAAAAAAAGCCCCTCTCAATCAATTTGTTGAAAGGGACTTTTGTGAAATTATTCTTTACGATCTGTCGGTTTATTGTCACCTAGGTCATCGATATTTGGCTCTTGTTCATGAGCTGGTTCGTCCGAATCACTATCTGAATCAGTGTCTTCACGACGTTTTTCATGTGACACTTCTTCTTTAACTTCTTCATATGATTTACCAACTTCATCATCGTCAATATCTAATGTACCTTCTTGTTGCGTTAAGTCACCTTCATATTTATCTTCATCTGAGTCTTCATTTTGGTTAAGATGAGAATCATCATATTTAACTTCTGGTAACTTACCTTCATGGAATAATGATTGAATTTGTTCAGCTACTAATGTTTCTTCTACTAGAAGCGTCTTAGCAATTAATTCTAATTGTGATTTATGTTCAGTTAGAATTTGTTTACAACGTTCGTATTGTTCTTTAATGATACGTTGTACTTCTGAATCAATTTCATAAGCAATTTGGTCTGAATAATTTGGTTCAGATTGCATATCTTTACCTAAAAATACTTGTCCACTATCCGTACTACCGAATTGTAATGGACCTAATTTTTTACTCATACCATATTCAGTAACCATCTTACGCGCAATGTTTGTTGCACGTTGGAAGTCATTATGAGCACCTGTTGATGCTTCTCCAAAGTTTATTTCTTCAGATACACGACCACCAAGTAAACCTACTATCTTATCTAATAATTCTGGTTCAGTCATAAAGTAACGATCTTCTTTAGGAAGCATCATTGCATATCCACCAGCTTGACCACGTGGAACGATTGTAACTTTATGAACCATTTCTGCTTCATCCAATACACAACCGATAATTGTATGACCCGCTTCGTGATAAGCAACAATATTTTTTTCTTTTTCAGAAATCATTCTTGTTTTCTTAGCTGGACCTGCAATAACTCTATCAGTCGCTTCTTCGATATCTCTCATATCAATTTTCGTTTTGTTAGAACGTGCTGCTACTAATGATGCTTCATTTAACAAGTTCTCTAAGTCTGCACCAGAGAAACCAGGCGTTCTTTGAGAAATTGCTTTTAAGTCAACAGTTTCGTCTAACGGTTTATTACGAGCATGTACTTTAAGTACTGCTTCACGTCCTTTTACATCTGGGCGTCCAACTTGGATTTGTCTATCGAAACGTCCTGGACGTAATAATGCAGGGTCTAAAATATCAGGACGGTTAGTTGCAGCTATCATAATGATACCTTCATTTTCACCGAATCCATCCATTTCTACTAATAATTGGTTTAATGTTTGTTCACGTTCATCGTGACCGCCACCAACACCAGCGCCACGTTGACGACCAACAGCATCAATCTCATCTATAAAGATAATACATGGTGCATTTTTCTTAGCGTTCTCGAATAAGTCACGCACACGACTTGCACCGACACCAACGAACATCTCAACGAAGTCTGAACCACTGATTGAGAAGAATGGTGTACCCGCTTCACCTGCTACAGCTCTAGCAAGTAATGTTTTACCTGTACCTGGAGGACCAACTAGTAAGACACCTTTCGGAATACGCGCACCCATTTTCTTGAATTTACGATTATCTTTAAGGAAATCAACTATTTCCACTAACTCTTGTTTCTCTTCATCGGCACCTGCTACATCAGAGAATCTTACACGTTTCTTCTGATTATCATATAGCTTGGCTTTTGACTTACCAAAGTTCATTACTCGGCCGCCGCCACCGCCGCCGCCTTGCATTTGGCTTAAGAAGAAGATGAATAAAAATGCAATAATTAAAACTGGGATAAGCGTTGTTAATACACTAACAAACACACTTTGTTTTTCTTCTTCTTTAACATTAAATTTCAAATCATCTTGTTTCTCAGCAGTTGCTGTTATTTTTTTCAAGTCATCTTGATTATTAAATAAAATAGAAGATGTATATGTTTCATCTTTACCTTTTTTCAATTCACCGCTAACCATATAAACATTCTGTTCTGGTTGAATAGTTAACGTTTTTAAATCGCCTTTTTCTAGCTTCGTCATAAACTCATTATATGTAAGCTGTTTTGGTGATTGTCCATTGCCATTAATGAACTGGAATACACCAAATAGGACGATAGCTAAAAGCGCGATCATTAATATATTACGAAAAGCTTTTTGCATTCAATTTGTCCTCCTACTCAATTAATAAAACTAACAAAAATTTTACCATATTTGTAATTTCATACGCTAGTAATTAAACTTGCTTATACGCATCATTGATATATTTCTGGTTTAAGTGTACCAATGTACGGTAAATTACGATATTTCTCAGCATAATCTAGTCCGTATCCTACAACAAATTCATCTGGAATTTTTTCTCCGACATATTTAGCTTCGATATCTACTTTACGTTTCATCGGTTTATCTAACAATGTTACGATTTCAATAGAATTAACATTTCTGTATTTCAATAAATCAACGATAGAATTTAAAGTTGTACCTGTTTCTAAAATATCTTCAATGATAATGACATCTCTATTTTCAACAGAAGTACTTAAGTCTTTTAAAATTTTAACTTCTCCAGTTGATTCTGTACCACCGTGATAACTAGAAACATCCATAAAGTCTATTTCTACATGTGTATCAATGTATTTAATTAAATCAGCCATAAACATGATTGAACCTTTTAAAATACCTACACAAATAGGTGTCTTCCCATTATAATCCTCTGTGATTTGCTTTCCTAATGTTTTGCATCTTTCTTGAATCTGTTCTTCTGATAATACAACAGACTTAATCGAGTCTTTCATTAAAGTCATCTCCAATATAAGTAATAGTTAGTGCGTTTTTAAAGTTAGAATCCATCCAAAAATCACCAATTGCAATAATGTCATCACCATATAAAATAATTGGACAATTGTTTCTTTTATGTATGTCAATCTTGTTGTCAATCATGATTCTGTTAACTTTTTTGTGATGTTTATTTCCCCGGTTATAATACTGAACACGATCTCCAGACATTCTCGTTCTTACAAATAAAGGCGATGCTATGTCTTTCGTTTCAATTAACCAATTCCCAAATACATATTGTTCATTACGATTTATAAATTTAGAATTTACATTGAACTCAATATCTTCACATAGTAATAATTTATCATATGCTACTATAAACTGCCAATCATCAGATATAGGAATGACGGATTGTTTTGAAAAATTATTAAATACGTGCATCCATTCTTTATATGACTTCTCGCTATATCTTCGTTTAACATATTGAGCCATTAATTGATCTAATACTTGAATCTTAATTAAATCGTTCAGCTGATTAAATGCATCACGATTAATTTCAACATGATCAGACAGTTTTATTTCTTTAGCAATAAAATCATCTGCTGCAGTTATAATTAATTTTCTTGCATCATTCATCCATTGATTTAAATCCAGTAAATGATCTGTTGAAAATTCTGGCCTTTCTTCAATAACAGGCAACAATTGATTTCGTAAATAGTTGCGAGTATATTTACTATCTTTATTTGAATCATCTTCGTAGTACTTAAAATCATTTTCTTGTTGATATTGTTTTATAAATGATTTGGATACATTTAACAACGGTCTACAAATCATATATTCATTTCTTTTTTGAACTTGTTGAATACCTAAAGGTGCACGGCCAATTCTCCCAGTAAATAGTCGATAAGCAATGGTTTCTTTTTGGTCATCCATATGGTGTGCCGTCAACAATACATCGCTACCGGTTTGTTTCATCATTTCATCAAACCATTCATATCTCAATTGTCTAGAAATATCTTGTATGCTCTTATTGTGACTAACTGTTTCGCTCAAATCCAATGTCTTGATATATATTTCAATATGATGTTTTTCGCAAAATTGTTTTATAAATTTCGCTTCTTCTCGCGAGGCTTCTCTTAAACCATGGTTGACATGTAAACAAATTAACTTACGATATGTGTCTTTATAAGTTGTGTTTAACATGTGTAAAAGTGACATGCTATCTATCCCTGTCGAAACAGCTAAAGCTAAATCATCCTCTTGTTGCCAAGTTACATTCAGCATGATTACACACCTCAATTTTCAAAAATTCATTTGATCTTGTCAAAATAAAAAGAGGCTCAACTAATTAGCCTCTTTTTATTATAATCCATTATCGTCTTGCACCTTTACCGCCACGACGTGATTCAGTTTGTCTCTTAATAGATGTTAACTTATCCTCACTATCTTTTAAAAAGTTTGATAATTTCTTCTCAAAGTCTTCAGGCTTAGCTTCTTTCTTAGGCGCTTGGCGCTTTGGACGTTCTTTAGCTTTTTTAATAGATAAACTAATCTTTCCATCATCAGCTACTGTTAATACTTTAACTTCTACTTCATCGCCTACAGTTAAATGGTCATTCACGTTCTCGACGTAGTTATCAGCAACTTCACTGATATGCACAAGGCCACTTTTCCCTTCAGGTAATTCAACAAATGCACCAAAATTCTTAATACCTGTAACTTTCCCTTTGACTTTATTGCCTACTTCAATTGACATATTATTACTGTATCCTCCTGATATAAATTCACTTTAACCTTATTATATGCTTCTATACAAAATTATACAACGCCATAAACAGATTATTTATCATTTTCCGCGTCTTTTTTGTCTTCTGGTAATTTAAAAATAATTTCACCATCATTGCTTAAAAAGTATTCGCTTCTCGCGAGTTTTTCTATATATTCTTTATCGTTCAGTCGTTTAATTTGTTCTTTAAGTTCTATCTCTTTATCTTGTAATTTTTCATATGTGACAGCTTTTTCTTTACGCTCTTGCACTAATTCATCATTACGATTTTTTTGTAGAAATAGCATGATGATCATAATAACGATTATTAACAATAATACTCCACCAAATAAGGTAAGTCGCTTGCGTATCACTTGGCGCGTTTTATTGACAGTCTTTTTTTGTTTGTTTTGGGACTGTGTATATTCATTATCTAGATTTTTAATTTTTTGCGCCATTGGTGTACCTCCTTATTTATATAGAATCTTGAATTTTTTCTTCTTTGATGACTTCAAACATTGTCTTCGCATTTTCTTTATTAGCATGTTCAGATAATCCTGTCACTTTGACAACAATTATTCTATTACCTAATCTAATTTCCAATTCATCTTCAACACTTACAGTCGTTCCTGCTTTAGCAACTTGACCATTTACTTTAACTCTACCTTGGTCACTCACTTCTTTAGCAAGTGTACGACGTTTAATCAGTCTAGATACTTTTAAATATTTATCTAATCTCAAATTGTTAAATCTCCTTTATTTATAAATTCTTTTAATGATTGTTCACCGTATCCCTCTAATTTGGTTTTATCATACAACTTCAAAAAGTAATCAGCAAATATTTTTTCTAGTTTCTCACGTTTAACTTTGCCTTCTTTTTGTTTTTCATCATTCCAAATTTTCTTGAGGTCTTCAATATCATTCGCTTCTTGGTCACCAAACACATGTGGATGTCTACGTATCATCTTAGAAGTTAATGTTTGTATCACTTCTCTTACATCAAAGTATGCTTCTTTCTTTCCAATCGCAGCATGTAGCATCACTTGTAACAATATGTCTCCAAGTTCTTCTATCATATGATCAATATCATCTTCATCAATTGCTTCTATTAATTCAAATGCCTCTTCAAGTACATAACGCTTCAATGTTTCATGGGTTTGTACTTTATCCCAAGGACAACCTTCTTCGGACACTAATGTATCAATAGTTTGTTCTAAATATTGAAAATCACCATATAGTTGTTCATCTTTAGTTATTTTCGGAATGAATAAACTTGTTAAATTTGATAGCTCAGCATGATGGTCCATTTCATACAATGGACATGAAATGACATCCGCTTCACCTAGTCTTGCATTAGAAACGAGTTGCACAGGATGGTCATCTGGATATCTTTCCATCAATGTAACTTTAATATCCGATGCAACTAATTGATCATACACTTGTGTAATAATCGTATTCGTTCTTATATTTAATGAAGTCTCAGACAAACTCGTTCCGTCTAATAATGTAAACCCGTCATTCGGATCAATATTAACAGCTCTGAACATATCATCTAAAAAGCTTTTCCCACCTAACACGTGTACATCCGGCGCTTTCTCTAATAGAAGCTGCGTCGTTGTTTCAGCTACCATTGGGTCACCAGGCACCGCATAAATAATGTTTTCATGTTCAGCTTTTTCAATCAATGTATCGACAATTTCAGAATATACATTAAGAAAATCATCGTGCTTTTCATAAATATAATCAAAACCTTGCCAATTTAAGTCTTCTAATTCTTTAACGACTGGATGGTCTAGCGTACGCGCATATATAACGTCAGCTGATTGAAGTTTACGGTAAACGCCCATTGGCAATTCTTCTAAACTATAATTACCTAAGCCAACAACTAGTATTTGTTGTGCCATATGTTAATTACTCCTTTATTATTTTATCCATTAAAGGCAAATGTTTCCATTCGTCTTTTATTAATATTTTCATTTTTATTATACCTATTATGACAACCATTACGCCAACAATACCTGCCAGTAACATAATTAATAAACTTGTCATTCTCGTGTGCGTTGGAATGAGCAGTACCACTTGTACAAATACAGACATGATCGCAAGTAAAGTGATTACTTTAATCATAAACAAACCCATACGTTGAAATTGATAAAGTTTCATCACACGTACATGCAAAATCAATGTATATATAGCGAGCGACAAGACTGTCGATAAACTTGCACCAAATATACCAAACTGCAGTACAAAACAGTAATTCCCGATCAATTTCGTTACCATACCAATCATGAGCGCAATAAATAATATATTTCTATTTAATTTCACTTGCAATAACGCTGTATACATAATGATAAATGTCACGAATACAACTGCGAGCATAAAGACGCTCAGCGTGCCGATTAATTCATTCGTCTTAAAGAATACAGTATTTAATAATGGCAGTAAGTTCATTAAGCCAAATGCGGCAGCCATACTAAATAAGACTGTTATCTTTAACGATGTATTAGCATATTCATTCACGAGTTGATGATTTTTCTTTTGCAGATGTTCTGTTAACAATGGAATAAGCACAAAACTAAATGTCGTTGTGATGATAAGCCCCATCTGAATTAATGAAGCACCTCTATCAAACACACCTTTTACTTTTATACTCTCATGAAAGCTATAACCATTCTCTTGCAACAGATGTATAAGCGTAAATGAATCTACAATTTGCCATAAGATCAATATCAAATAAGAAATGGCATACAAAATTGTCATCGTCACGATATTTTTAGTGTCTTTCAACTTTATTTCCCAGGAAAATCTCAATCTAGGTTTTCTTTTAAACCAGAAGTAAATTGCAATACAACTTAATCCCAATACAGATCCACTGATTGCGATTGTGCCAGCTTGATAAATCGAAATATTAAAGCCAACAAACAGCAAAATCGCGGTTAAAATCACACCGACTCTAACGACTTGATCAATCACCTGTGAAACGGCAATAAAGTTCATCTGATGTTTCATTTGATAATACCCTCGTACCATTGAGATAAATACAAGTGGTATTAGCGCTAAACTCGCCATACGAATCATAGGCGTTAAGTTCGTGTCACCCATCAGTCCACTTATCAATTGTGCACTTAAAAATATAGCAACACTTATCAATAAACAAGTCATTTGTAAAAACCAGAACATACCTATTATTTCTGATTGTTTACGTTGAATCATCCAGCTACTCATGACACTAGGAAGCGCGTTTAAACTTACAACACTCACAATCGCAACAAGCGGATATACTTGTTGATATGCATATAATCCTTCATCACCTAAAACATTTTGGTAAGGCACTCTATAAATTGCGCTTAAAATTTTAACAATGACCATCGTGCCTGTTAACAACAATACACTATTAAAAATGGGTTTAGATTGTGTCATCGTCTACCAAACTTTCATTGATCACATTAGTTAAGAATTTCAAGTCGTCTAACCATTGTTTTGATTTTTGTAATTTAAACACCATTTGATTGTCTGAAACAGCTATTTTTAGTTTTCTACCTAATGGTTCAGTAACTTTAAACAACACATCACCTTTTAAATGATTTGTTGTATATTCTGAAGCTGTCAGTTGTATCACTTTAGCGACTTCTTTAATTTCTGTAATACCGAAGTGAATACCGTTCAATCTTACTTCCACAACATCTAATAAACGCTGAACTTCAACAGGATATTCACCAAAACGATCGATTAGTTCATCTTGAATATCTTCCAATTGAGATTGCGTCGTAATTGATCTTAATTTTTTGTACATTTCAATTTTGGCTTGTTCATTCTTAATGTATTCAGCAGGGATATAGGCATCTATTTTAATATCTACTTCAAGTTGTGGTACTTCTGATTCTGGTTCTATACCTCGTTTTACATTAACCGCTTCTTCTAACATTTGAGAATATAAGTCATAACCTACAGAATCTATGAAGCCATGTTGCTGACTACCTAATAAGTTTCCTGCACCACGAATATTCAAATCACGCATGGCAATTTTAAATCCTGAACCTAGTTCTGTAAATTCTTTAATAGCTTGCAGTCTTTGCTCAGCAACTTCAGTCAGTACTTTGTTTTGTTCATGTAAGAAATATGCATAACCAATTCGACTAGAACGGCCTACTCGTCCACGCAACTGATACAATTGACTCAATCCAAATCTATTAGCATCTTCAATAATCAATGTATTAGCATTTGGAACATCGACACCCGTTTCAATAATCGTCGTTGTTACTAAAATATCGTATTCTCCATCGACAAAATTCAACATCGTTTCTTCTAATTCTCGTTCTGTCATTTGTCCATGAGCAACACCAATTCTCGCATTAGGCATGAGCATAGATAACTGTTCACTCTTTTGATATATAGACTGCACGCGGTTATATAAATAGAATGCTTGTCCACCACGTGAAAGTTCACGTTCTAGTGCTTCTTTAACAAAACTCATATTCTGTTCTAATACATACGTTTGAACAGGGAATCTGTTTTCAGGTGGTGTTTCAATAACAGATAAGTCTCTAACACCTAATAAACTCATATGAAGCGTTCTCGGAATTGGTGTAGCAGTTAAAGTAAGAACGTCTACATTTGTCTTTAATGCTTTAATTCTTTCTTTATGTTTCACACCAAATCTTTGTTCTTCATCGACGATTAATAATCCTAAATCTTTATATTCAACATCTTTACTTAGTAATTTATGTGTACCTACAACAATGTCTACAAATCCAGATTTGATACCGGCTTTCGTCTCTTTAACTTGTTTAGGCGTTCTAAATCTACTCATCATTTGAATTTCTACTGGATATTCTTGCATACGTTCTCTGAATGTTTCAAAGTGCTGTTGGGCAAGAATCGTTGTTGGTACGAGCACGGCTACTTGCTTACCTTCCAAGACTGCTTTAAATGCAGCTCTTATTGCTACCTCAGTCTTACCATATCCAACATCACCACAAAGCAGTCTATCCATCGGTCTTCTTTTTTCCATATCTGCTTTAATTTCTTCTAAAGAAGTGACTTGGTCAGGCGTAGGTTCATATGGAAAGTCCATTTCAAATGTCATTTGTTCTTCAGTATCCGGACCGTATTGATAACCTTCAACTTGTTCTCTCTCTTGATAAAGTTTCAACAGTTCATCCGCAATGTCCTCCACATTTTTTTGAACTTTAGCTTTTGTCTTTTTCCATTCTGTACCGCCAAGTTTATTCACCTTTGGCTCTTTATCATCTGATCCAACAAACTTCTGAACATCATTCATTTGATCAACTGGTACAAATAATTGATCGGTACCTTTGTATTGAATTTTAATATAATCTTTATGAATGCCGGATACTTCTAATGTTTCAACACCTAAATATTTACCAACACCATGATGTACGTGTACAACATAATCTCCCACATTCAATTCTTGATAAGATTTTATTTTTTCAGCATTAGATAACTTTTGTCTTCTTTTAGATTGTTTTCTTTCACGTGCTTTGAAAAGTTCTTTTTCTGTCACGACGACAAGTTTCATATAAGGTAATTCGAACCCTTCAGACAGCGCGCCATCTGTTACGACAGCTTGTCCTCGGTCACCGACTTGTTCTACCCTATCTATAACAGTTGGAATTTTCATGTCGTTTAACATACTTTGAATACGAGACTTTCTCGTTTCAGATTCTGCTAATAATACGACTGTGAATCCTTGTTTCATAAAGCGATCAAACTCTGATTGCATAATGTCGTATTGTCCATAGAACCTTTGAACAGGTTTACATGAGAATTTCACCATCTCTTCAATTTCAACTGGCATACTTGCAGTAAATAAAGTGAAATATGCGATTTTATGTTGATGTAACAGTTCTGTAAAAGCATGTTCTGAAATAAAACGTTGGCCAATAAATCCTTGTCCTGATTCTATTAGCGATTGCGTAAATTCTTCGATTTCAACGTCTAATGAATGTTCAGTTTCTTTAATTCGATTATATTCGTCTACAACAACAAGTGCATCATCTGCAAAATAATCTGTTAAAGTTGTGACTTCATCATACATAAACGAAATCACACGTCTTAAAATTTGATGATCTTTCAATTCATCACTTTGCATCAATATCGTTTGATACGTATCTTTTAAGTCGGGACGCATTTCTGTAGCTAGTTGTTGTCTTGTTTTTTCATATGCTTCTTCCATACGTTCTGGAAGTTGGCTGATTTGTTCACTTGTAAAAATATAATCACTAGCCGTTGTAATTTCAACTTGTTCAACATTACCTAAAGAGCGTTGCGTTTCAACGTCAAACAATCTCATACCGTCTACTTCAGTATCAAACAATTCAATTCGAACAGGATCTCCAGTTACTGGATAGATATCAATCAACCCACCACGAATCGAGAACTCACCAACTGCTGATACTAACGATTGCCTCTTATAACCCATATCAATCAATTGATTAGCCCATACATCTAAATCAATATCATCACCTATTTGAATTGATTTATAATGTTCATTCCAAATGTGCTTCGGTGTTAATTGTTTTTTCAAGCCATTTATAGGCACGATAAATAAGCCCTTCTTGCCTTGAGCAAGCTGGGTTAATGTTCTGATACGTTCACTCATTAAATCGGGACTTTGCGTCGAGAACGCTTCTATCATAATATCTTGTACAGGAAACTTAAATACTTCATCAGGTGGTAATAATTGAAGAATATCCGCTTCTAATTTATCCGCCTGATACAAGTTATTTGTTACGATAACGAGTTGTTTATCGTTTTTAAGATATTGTTCTAAAATAAGTAGCGCTTTACTCGACTGATTCAGTCCTGTTATGAGTATGTTCTTTTCTCCAAATATTTGCGTTAATTCTTGAAATCGTTCGTCTGCTTGTATGATTTCATGGATAACGTGTTTCATATTACTTCACCATTATACTGGTTCATCACATTCTGAAAAGTTTCGCCTTTAATTAAAGCTTCACAAGCATCTGCTGCGCGATCGATTACTTTTTCCATTGTAATCATTTCATCATCAGAGAACTTTTGAAGCACATAACTCGGTACACTCATGCCATTTGTAGGACGATCAATTCCGATTCTAATACGGTTAAAACGGTCTGTCCCTAAATGTTGAATTAAAGACTTCATACCGTTATGACCACCAGCACTTCCTTTCTGACGTAGTCTCAAATGACCTTGAGACTGGTCCATGTCATCATAGAGTACAACTAGATCCTCTATATCTATATTATAATAATCCATTAGTGGTCTTACAGCTTCACCTGATAAATTCATGAAAGTCATAGGCTCAATAAGCATTACTTTCTCTCCATTTATAAGCCCTATTGTATATGCGCCTTTAAATTTTTGTTTATCTAAGTCTAATTGGTGACGATCAAGCAATTTATCAACTACTTCAAAGCCAATATTATGACGCGTAAGGTCATATTTCTTTCCGATATTTCCAAGTCCAACAATACATTTCATGTTGTAACCTCCATATTAATACTAAGTATATATTATAGCATTTTTGTGATTTATTTCATCTATCTATACTTAAATAAAAAAACCCAACACAAATGTGTTGGGTTGAAGATTTAAAAAATATTATTTTTCTTCTTCTTCTGCTTCTTCTTTTTCAGCTTCTTCTTCTGCTACTGCATCAGCTTCTTCAGCTGCAGTTTCTTCAGCATCTTCAGCAGGTTCTTCTGTTGGAGGAACTACTGTTACAACTGCTTCTTCTTTATCGTTTTCGATAGTGTATTTATCAGTTGCATCTAAGTCGCCTACTAAGTAGCTATCACCAATAGCTAATTCTGTAATATCAACTTCGATATTTTCAGGAATTGCATCTGGAGTAGTTGTAACTTGTAAGTCGAATAATGGTTGTTGAACTACGCCACCTTCAGAAGCACCAACTGATTCACCTACTAATACTACAGGTACGTCTACAGTTAATTCTTCTTTCATGTTGATAGCTAAGAAGTCAACGTGAGTGATTTGGTTTTTAAGAGAATCATATTGATAATCTGAAACCATAACTTTGATTGTTTTTGAACCAACACCTAATTCGATAACGCCGTTACGTCCAACTTCACGAATTGTTTTGATGAATTCAACTTCATCAACTTTAACAGATGTATTTTTAGCACCGTAACCATATACAACTGCTGGGATAATACCTGAAGCTCTTAATTTACGTAAACTAGAACGAGTTTGTTTACCTTGACGGATAACTGACTTTAATGAAGCCATTATCTTTTCCACCTTTCATTTATGCGCGATATGCGCTCCTACACTTACCCATCAACAACAATTGCTGCTTGTAAGTGGTTATTTAGTCCATAAAAATGAACCGTTTGTTATTATACACGAATATTATAAATTAATCAAATAGCACACTAACAGATTCTTGTTCATATACTCTAACAATTGCTTGTGCTAATAATTCTGCTACAGACAATTCTTTAACGTTTGCAGGTTTTCTATCTTCTGGTAATTGAATTGAGTTTGTAACAACTAATTCTTTAATTTGAGAATTTTCGATACGTTCTTTTGCTGGTCCTGATAATACAGGGTGTGTACAACAAGCATATACTTCTTTCGCACCTTTTTTAACAAGTGCATCTGCTGCTAATGTAATTGTTCCAGCTGTATCAATAATATCGTCGATAATGATGGCAGTCTTACCATTAATATCTCCAACAATATTCATAACTTCTGCTACGTTTGGTTTCGGACGACGTTTATCAATAATAGCGATAGGTGTTTTTAGACGGTCAGCCATTTTACGCGCTCTTGTTACGCCACCATGGTCAGGTGAAACAACAACTGTTGATTCAGGATCTAAACCTTTTTCTAAGAAGTAATTTGATAAAATTGGTACGCCCATTAAATGATCAATCGGTATGTCAAAGAACCCTTGAATTTGAGGTGCATGTAAATCAAGTGCTATCATTCTGCTTGCGCCAGCTTTTTCAATAATATTTGCCACAAGTTTAGCAGTGATTGGTTCACGGCTTCTAGCTTTACGGTCTTGTCTTGCATAACCGTAATAAGGCATTACAATATTAATATTTGCTGCAGATGCACGTTTACAAGCATCAATCATAATTAATAATTCCATCAAGTGTTCATTCACTGGGTTTGATGTTGGTTGAATAATAAACACATCACAACCACGGATACTTTCTTCAATATTAATTTGAACTTCACCATCAGCAAATCTCTTAACTGTAGATTTACCTAATGGAATCCCTACTAAATTGGCAACTTCTTGCGCTAATGGTTGGTTACCTTCAAGCGAAAATATTTTTAATGAAGAGTTCTTATATTCAGTGTTCAACATTTCTGTTCCTCCGATATCATTTTGACTCATGTTTTGACGGCTCCTTTTATTTCGTTTTATAATATCCTTCTTTAGTCGTTTGTCTAGCGCGACCTAGCGCCAAGCTTTCATTTGGTACATCATCTGTAATTGTTGACCCTGCTGCTATGAATGATCCATCTCCAATTTCTACTGGTGCAACTAGATTTGAATTACATCCAATAAATGCATCATCTCCTATAACCGTACGGAATTTATTCACGCCATCATAATTTACAGTGATAGAACCACAACCAATATTTGTTCTTGCACCTACTTCTGCATCTCCGATATAACTTAAGTGTGAAACTTTAGCGCCATCTTTTAAGACAGCCTTTTTAGTTTCAACAAAGTTACCAATTTTCGTATCTTTGCCTAGTTCAGAACCTGGTCTTAATTGTGCAAATGGTCCTACTGTAGCGTTTTCGCCTACAACTGAATCTGTAATAACAGATTGTTTAATTGTAGCATCATCTTTAATTCTACTATTTTTGATGTCAGAATTCATTCCTATCGTAACATTTTTTCCTATAATTGTTGTGCCAGAAAGTCTTACACCTGGTTCTACAACTGTATCTTCACCAATTACGACTTGTTTCCCGATATAAGTTGTAGCTGGATCAATAAATGTTACGCCATTTAGCATATGTTGATGATTGATACGTTCTTTCATTTTCTGTTCCGCTTTCGCAAGTTGCACTCTATCATTCACACCCATAATGCCGTCAACATCGTTCGTAATAAAAGCAGAAACTTTTTCATTTTCTTCTTTTAGGATGCGAATCACATCTGGTAAATAATATTCACCTTGTGCGTTATCATTGTTTACTTTTTCAAGTGTTTCAAACAACTTTTCGTTATCGAAAGCAAATATACCAGAACTTATTTCATTAACTTCAGCTTCAGCAGAAGAAGCATCTTTTTGTTCGACAATTCCAGAAACCAAACCATTTTCATCACGAATGATTCTACCGTAACCAAACGGGTTATCAACTTTTGCAGACAAGACAGTTGCTACTGCACTTTCAGACTCATGAAAATCTAATAAGTTTTTAATTGTTTCGTCACTGATTAATGGTGTGTCTCCACATACAACAATTGTTGTGCCTTTTTCAGTACCTAATATATCCTTAGCACTCTTTACTGCATGTGCTGTTCCTAATTGTTCTTCTTGATGTACAAACTGAGATGCATGACCGATTGTTTCTTTGACTTTTTCAGCACCATGCCCAACAACTGTTACGACTTTATCAACACCTGCATTTTTCACGCTATCTATAACATGTTGAACCATTGCTTCTCCAGCTACTGTATGTAGTACTTTGTAAAGTTTAGATTTCATTCTTGTACCTTTACCAGCAGCTAATACAACTGCATATTTTTGCATTGCAAATACCTCCATTTATACACACTTTAGTCTATTATAATTTAATTGACCGCATAGTATCAAGAAAGAGTTCAAGTAAACGTTTCCTTATTAACAAAGCCATTATCATGACATATAAAAAAACAGCAGTTAAAATCACAAGATTTTAACTACTGTTTATCAATATACGTGAGCTGAGTACTTTAAATATCGTTATTCTTCTTCACTGTCTGATGCTTCATCGCTATCCTCTGAATTTGAGGCTTCTTGAGCTGATTTTGGAATAATGACTTCATCTGTTTCATCATATACTTTCATAACCGCTTCTTGAATCTCTTGTCTCATTTCAGAATTAATGGGATGAGCAATATCTCTAAATTCCCCATCTGGCGTACGCTTACTAGGCATAGCCACAAACAGTCCTGAATTTCCCTCGATTACTCTTAAGTCGTGAATAACAAAAGCGTCATCTAATGTTATAGAAACTAATGCTTTCATTCTTCCATCCGTTTGAATTTTTCTTAATCTCACATCTGTTACCTTCATGATTTGTGTGCCCCCTGTTTTGTCTATTTAAAGTAGCAGCATCATATTAATTGAAGTTAGTTATTTATTTTTGCAATCATTTCGATTTCAACTTTTACATCTTTCGGTAAACGTGCAACTTCCACACAACTTCTAGCAGGCAAATGTTCATTAAAATATTCGCCGTATACGGCATTGATGTCTTGGAAATCGTTCATATCTTTTATGAAAATTAAAGATTTAACGACACTATCTAAAGATGCGCCACTTTCTTGAAGTACGACTTTTAAATTTTCTAGTACTTGCTTAGTTTGTTCTTTGACATCTTCAGAAACGACTTCACCTTGTTGATTTAATGGTATTTGACCAGAAGTAAATACTAAACTATCTACTACTACTGCATGGCAATATGGTCCTAAAGCTTCTGGAGCGTTTGTTGCGTTAATACTTTTCATGTTGATTACTCTCCTTTTAATTAAATCTTTTTAAACAGTTGCCTTCTTCTACTGAAAATTGTTGATTGTACTCGTCTACGTCAGATAACCTAACTAAAGATGTATAATCTTCAATCAATCGATGTTTAACTTCTTTTGATTCTACAAGTACTGATACCCCTTTTACTGTAGCTTTAAACTCATTCATCAAATTGATTACACCATTAATAGATCCGCCTGCTCTCATAAAGTCATCAACAATCAATACATTCGAATATTCAGGCAATGTTCTTTTTGATAAAACCATTGTCTCAATCTTTCTAGAAGACCCAGACACATAGTTAATCGATACTGTAGATCCTTCTGTTACTTTATTGTCTTTTCTTATAACCACAACTGGCAAATTAAGCACTTTCGCCACGGCATTTGCTAAAGAAATACCCTTTGTTGCTATTGTAACTACCGCATCAAGTTCTTCATCCATGTACATTGTAGCGATTAATTCCCCTACTTGATTTAATAGTTTAGGATTCCCTACTAAATCTGACATAAATAAATAGCCACCTGGCAACAGTCTTTCTTTTTCTTTTAGTAATTCACACAATTTTTCAATCAATTCACGTGCTTCTTCGACGTACATTTTAGGTCGGTAAGTTACGCCGCCACTTGCACCGGCAGTCGTTTCTATAATACCAAGTCTCTCAGCAGTAAACGTTTCTTTAATAATTTGTATATCTTCACTAATAGACGACTTTGCCTGACCAAAATGATTCACAAAATAAGTCAACGGCACTAACTCGTTCGGATGTTTCAATAAATATTGTGTCATATAAACGATTCTTTCACTTCGTTTAAACCTCATTTATAAAACTCCAATCTCTATTCCGTATTTTAAGCCTAATTATACTATAATCGTTCGCATTCCTCAAAGCTATCCGAGCAGTCTCGCGATGTATACATCGTTACAACATCCCATCAAAGCATTATATACTTGCTTAGCTTGTCTTTCTTTTTGAACAAAGCCATATATAGTCGGGCCACTACCACTCATTAAAGCAGCATCTACACCAGTATTACTCATAGTATTCTTCAATTTCTCAACTTCTGGATACAGCTGCATTGTAACTTTTTCAAGGCTGTTGCCAAGCGACTGACACATTGTGGCATAATCGTTATTTTCGATTGCTTTAAGACACGCTTGTGTTTGTACTTCTTCCTTGTTTTCCAAATCTAATGCGCCGTATATTTCAGGCGTTGAAACACCTATATCTGGTTTCGCGATAACAACCCATGCTGAAGGTGGTTTAGGTAAGTGCGTAATTTTCTCACCTCTACCTTGGCATAAAGCAGTTTTTCCATAAATACAAAACGAAATATCTGATCCAATTTCCGAAGCCAACTCACTTAATGTTTCTAAAGATTCGTTAATCCCCCATAATTCATTCAAACCTCTAAAAGTAGCGGCTGCATCACTTGACCCACCAGCTAAACCTGCTGAAATCGGTATGCTTTTTTCTAATGAAATCTTCACACCTTTTTCAATATTGTATCTATCTTGCATCAACTTTGCTGCTTTATAAGCTAAATTTCTATGATCACTTGGTACAAAATTATGTTCTACATCAATAATAATTTCCCCATCGTCTCTACACTCAAATGTTAATCGGTCATTCAAGTCGATGGTCGTCATAATCATTTCCACTTCATGATACCCATCTTCACGTTTATATAACGTATCTAATGTTAAATTAATTTTTGCTGGTGCAGTTTCATAAATCATATACTTGCCCTCTCTAAAACTTATTATTATGATTTTACCATAAATAAAAGTTAGAAAGTATTAGCTTTATTCTATTTTTTGGCATAATAAAAAACCCTACGCCATATCACAGTCATATCGCGTAGAGTTTTTTATTAAATACCTTTAATTATTGAACGATGAATTCCTCTTTATGTTCATTCATAAAAGTTACTTGGACATTCTCAGTTAATACATCAGTGTATGTATAAGATACACGCTCAAAATTATGTTTCTCTTGATCTAATTCGACCACGAAAACTGATGGATACGTTTCCTTAAGCACGCCACTTCGCTCAATTAACTTCTTACGTCCTCCATTAGCTTTAAGTACAATACGATTTCCTAATTGACATTCCAATATTTTTTTGATGTCTACTAAAGTCTTCGGCATATTGACCCACCTCGCTATAGATAAAATTATACTACGAAAGTGGATTTTTGTCAAATAAAATTTAAATTTTATCAAGTTGATAAAGCAATGTCAATATATTTACACAGATAAATTCGGGTATTTTTTCAAATTGTTACAAAGATGTGCATATTCTTGTATTGTTAGCGTTTCACCACGTCGCTTAGGGTCTATGTTTGAAGCATTTAGCCATTCGACGATTTCATCTTTATGCAGTTTGCCATCTTTAATTGTATTAATATAATTGTTCAAAATTGTTTTTCGTCTTTGTCCGAAAGCACCTTTTGAAAGCTTGAATAGTAGTTTCTCATCATCTACTTCGACGATCGGTTCAATACGTTTCGTTAATTTAATAACGATTGAATCAACATTCGGTGGTGGCATAAAGACAGTCTTCGGGACGACTAAAACACGTTCAGTTTCAGTGTAATACTGACAAGCTATTGATAATGAACCATAACTTTTACTACCTACTTCAGCGTTTAAGCGTTCTCCTACTTCTTTTTGCATCATGACAACATAGCCATCTATTGGTAAATCATTTTCTAGTAAATTCATCAATATAGGCGTCGTAATGTAATAAGGTAAATTGGCAACCAACATAATTTTATCGCAGTCTTTTAAGTGCGTTTCAATTTCTTTTTTGACGTTGGCTTTCAATATATCTTCATTTACAACTGTTACATTGTCATATGGACTTAACGTATCTTCTAATACAGGTATTAATCTTTGATCAATTTCAAAAGCCAATACTTTCTTTGAAGCTCTCGCTAATTGTTCAGTAAGTGAACCCATTCCTGGTCCAACTTCAATAACACCTGTATGCTCATCTATATCACTAGCAGAAATAATTTTTTGAATAATATTTGTATCGATTAAAAAGTTCTGACCTAAACTCTTTTTGAATTTAAATCCATATTGATCTAATAACGCTTTTGTACGTTTAGGTGTTGCTATATCTTTATCGTTCATCGTGTCACTCCTCTTTATATCCCAGTGCTTCTTTTACATCTTTCTCAGTATAACCGAAGGCATTTAATTTGTTTAGCAATTGTTTGCCATTTGAATGGCCTATATTTAATTTACTGCATAGTATTTCGCGTTTTCTTCTAGCGTCTGGTCCTATAATTAATCCAAGATCAATTAAGACTGCTTTATCAATTGTTTCAATGTCCGCTTCTAATGGAGAACTTACATTTGTAAGTGCATCTTTAATTGTTTCAATTGAGGCATGCTCAACGCCTATTTTCCCTCTTTTATTTTTAGCTTTATCTCTTGGTATAAATGCATGTTTCACACTAGGGATATACTGCTTGATTGTATTTCTAATTTTATCACCTGGGAAATCTGGGTCGGTTAATACAATGACACCACGTTTTTCATGCGCTTGTCTTATAACTTCTAGTGTTTCTTTTGATATTGCTGAGCCATTTGTTTCTATCGTATCGCAATCTACTGCTCTTTTAACATTAACTGTATCATCGCGTCCCTCAACAACAACAAATTCATTTATCTTCATATTCATTTCCTTCTTTAAAGATGCCCCAAAACAACCGTTTTGGGGCATCATATTTTATAATTTAAATAATCTTTCAGCATTTTCTGTAGTAGCTTTACATACTTCCTCGTAAGAAATACCACGTAATTCAGCAATTTGTTCTGCAACAAGTTTTACACGTGCAGGCTCATTTCTTTTCCCTCTATAAGGGTGAGGTGATAAGTATGGTGCATCTGTTTCAACAAGTAACCTATCTAAAGGTACATGTTGAGCTACTTCTTTTGGTTGTTTCGCATTTTTGAACGTGACAGGTCCACCCAATGAAATATAGAAATTCATTTTGAGTATTTCATCAGCTATTTCGTTTGAGCCACTGAAACTATGCATAATGCCGCCAACTTCACTTGCATTTTCTTCTTTTAAGATATCAACGCAATCTTGAGTTGCTTCTCTATTATGAATAATGATCGGTAGTTGAACACGTTTAGCTAATGCGATTTGCTTTCTAAATACTTCTTTTTGGATATCTTTAGGTGACTTGTCCCAGTGATAATCTAATCCCATCTCACCTATACCGATGATTTTTGGGTGTTTAGACAATTCTTCAATCCATTGTAGACGTTCTTCCGTACAATCAATTGCATCAACAGGATGCCAACCTATAATGCCATATATAAAATCATACTGGTCTATTAATTTCATTGTTCTTTCAATCGTGTTCGTGTCGAAACCAACGACGAACATTCTATCGATACCTTCTTCCAAAGCTCGATCGATTACTTCTTGTAAATCTTCATCGTATTGATCCGCATTTAAATGGACGTGTGTATCTATTAACATTCGAATCTTCCTTTCAGTACTTTACTTAATGATAGATCCGTTTTGTATTGCATTTGGTAAACCTACTAAAGTAAGTGTGCCGTCTTTCTCAGCTGATAAAATCATACCCTCTGATAATTCACCACGTAATTTGACTGGTTTTAAGTTCGTAACGACCGCTACTTTTTTACCAACAATATCTTCAGGTTTATAAAATTCAGCTATACCTGAAACAATTTGTCTCTTTTCGTTACCTAAATCTACTTTTATTTTTAAAAGTTTATCTGATTTTTTCACATAGTCTGCACCTGTAACAGTAGCAGCTTTGATTTCTACTTTATCAAATTGATCAATTGTAATTTCTGGTTTAGATGGTACTACTTCTTCCTCAGCAGTTTCAGCTTCTTCTTCAGATGGTTCTGCAGTCGTTCCACCTTGCATAGAATCCTTGATGAATGCCACTTCTTGCTCTACATCTAATCTAGGGAAAATAGGCTCAGGTTTTTCAATCACTTTAATATCTTGATCAATAGCGCCATATTGTTCAATACTTTCAAATGTATCAAGTTTACCTTTTTCCAAGTTTAATTGACGGAAAATCTCATATGGTGCATGTGTTAAGAATGGACGTAATAATACTGCTGCAAATCTAATGTTTTCAACTAAGTGAATCATGACATTTTCTAGCATTTCACGTTCATTTTCATCTTTAGCTAATACCCATGGTGTTGTTTCATCAATATACTTGTTTGTACGACTAATCAACTTCCAAACTTCTGCTAAAGCAACTGAGAATTGCATGTTTTCCATTGATGAATAGAATTTATCTTTAGTATCTAAAGCCATTTGTTCCATCTCTTCATCTAATGGGTGTAATTTACCTTTATATTTAGGAAGTACGCCATTAAAGTATTTATTAACCATTGCTATTGTACGATTTACTAAGTTACCTAAGTCATTAGCTAAATCGTAATTTGTTCTTTCAACGAATGCTTCAGGCGTAAATACACCATCTGCGCCAAATGGTAATTCTCTCATGAGATAGTATCTTGTTGCATCTAAGCCGTATTTATCAATTAAGACGTTCGGATCTACAACATTACCTTTAGATTTACTCATTTTACCGTCTTTCATCAAGATCCAACCGTGAGCAAATTCACGTTTAGGTAAAGGTAAGTCTAAAGCCATCAATAAGATTGGCCAAATAATTGAATGGAATCGAACGATTTCTTTAGCCATTAAATGCACATCTGCTGGCCAATATTTTTTAAATAACGTATCGTCATCTGATAAATAACCTAACGCAGAAATATAGTTCACAAGTGCGTCAATCCAAACATACACAACGTGTTTAGGATTAGAAGGTACTTTAATACCCCAATCAAAAGTTGTTCTAGAAATCGCTAAATCTTCTAGACCAGGTTTAATAAAGTTGTTAATCATTTCATTCTTACGAGAAATCGGTAAAATGAATTCCGGATTTTCATCGAAGAATTTAAGTAAACGATCAGCATAGTTATCTAATTTAAAGAAATAACTTTCTTCTTTCACAAGTTCTACTTCATGACCTGAATCAGGACTCTTACCACCGACGATTTTGCCATCTTCATAAACTGGATCGACAAGTTGTGTTTCAGTATAATATGTTTCATCTGGTATTGAGTACCAACCTTCATACTCACCTAAGTATATGTCACCTTGTGCTAATAACTTTTCGAAGACTTTTTCGACAACTTGTTTATGTCTTTCTTCAGTAGTTCGAATAAAATCATCATTAGAGATGTCTAATTTCTTCCATAAAGATTGGATACTTTTAATAATGCCATCTAAATATTCTATTTCAGATAAGCCCGCTTCTTTAGCTTTTTCTTGTATTTTTTGACCATGTTCATCTGTACCAGTTAAATAATGAACATCATAGCCTTGTAACCGTTTATATCTAGCAATTACATCACCAGCAACCGTAGTATACGCATGACCTATGTGTAAATTCCCGCTCGGATAATAAATCGGTGTCGTAATGTAAAAAGTCTCTTTCGTCATCAGCGTTTCCTCCTAATATCTTATCTATATAATATACCGAAAATTAAGCATTTTTTCAATATTACCTGATTATGGTATAGAGATAACAATTGTTTTATATTTCAAAATTTAAACGTATGCAATATATTGTTATATTGACATTTTCTTCAATTCATATTAGTATACTATTTATATAATTGTCGAATGAATGTCGAATTAGATAATTATGGTTTTATTAAACGGAGGTAAAAAGATGAAATCAACTGGAATCGTGCGTAAAGTAGATGAACTAGGCCGTGTAGTAATTCCTATCGAATTACGACGCATATTAGACATTGCTGAGAAAGATGCTTTAGAAATTTATACAGATGACGATAAAATTATCTTAAAGAAATACTCACCTAACATGACTTGTCAAGTTACTGGAGATGTTTCTGAAGACAATTTTGTTTTAGCTGATGGTAAAATTGTCTTAAGTAAAGAAGGCGCTCAGCAACTAATTAATGAGATTGAGAAAAAATCAAAATAATAAAAGCTGCATATAAAAAAAGGAAATTTAAAGTACATCGTTTACTTTAAATTTCCTTTTTTTGTTTATTCGTCAATATGATACGCTTCGTATACATCTCTTTTTTTCATATTTCTATCTACTGCTACTTGTTTAATTGCATCTTTAGATCTCATTTGATGTTCATTTATATAAATTTCGACATGTTGAACGAGATCCAAGTCTTCCCACCAATGATCCACTTGTGTCGATTCATCGACACCTTCAATCAAGATGACGAACTCACCTTTTTGAGGTATACGCTCATCTGATAGCATTTCTTCAATGACCTTTATTTGATTCGTTTCCACTTGTTCGAATTTCTTAGTAAGTTCTCTTCCAATTGCTACTTTTCTTTCTGGATCTATTTCAGCTATTGCTTGTACCGTTTGTTTAATTCTATAAGGTGACTCATAAATCATAGACGTTGATTCTCTCGTCATCCATTTTTCCAATACATCATGTTTCTCTTTCGCATGTCTAGGTAAAAATCCTAAAAATACAAATTTACATGATGGTAATCCACTTGTCATTAATGCCGTAATAGCCGCATTAGGTCCAGGAATCGTTTCAACACGATAACCATTATCCCTAACTTGATTCACAAGTTCATAACCAGGATCACTTATACAAGGGCAGCCTGCATCAGAAACGAGCGCAATATCTTTGCCCTCTTCTAATAACCTCAATATTTGCTCAGAAGACTTATCTTTATTATGTTCATGGTAAGACTTAAGAGGCGTTTGTATTTCATAATGCTGACAAAGCTTGCCTGTAACACGTGTATCTTCACAAAAGATATAATCGACTTCTGTTAACATTCTAACCGCACGATAAGTGATATCTTCTAAATTTCCGATTGGGGTTCCTACTAAATATAATATAGACATATTACCCCTCCTTAATAAGCGCTAATTTTTGTTTTCTACTTAACTGTTTTAAAGCATATTCTCGTTTTAAAGCTTCGGATTTATTATCGAATGTCTCATGATATACAAGTTTAACAGGACGTCTCACTTTAGTATATTTAGCACCCTTACCTTCATTATGGACTTTTAACCTTCTGTCTAAATCTGTCGTATAACCAGTATATAATGTTTGATCCTTACACTCTAATATATATGTATAATGGTTAACCATAATATACAACCTTCATTTCTTTTGAATAATCTCCATTTTCATCATAAATATAAAATGGCTGTTCAACTTTCAATCCTGCTTGGCCACCACTTCTACCTTCAACTAAAATCGTAACCGCTTCTTTCTTGTTAGGTGTACTATATACCATTCTTAATCTTTTAGGCTCGATTTTATATTGTCGAAATGCGCTTAAGACATCCATCAGTCTTTCCGCTCTATGGACCATTACAAGTTTACCACCTTGCTTTAACAAATGCTTACTTGCTTTTAAAACATCATCTAATGTGCAGTATATTTCATGTCTCGCAATTTTATGTGCTTCTTTTTGATGTTGTATTTGTTGATTTTCTTTAAAGTAAGGTGGGTTTACCGTTACAACATCAAATGTTGAAGGATGATATGAGGTTGATACATTCTTCAAATCCATTTGTCTAATAGATATTTGGTCTTCTAATTGATTATGAGCTATCGTTCGTTTAGCCATATCCACTAAAGCCTCTTGAATTTCTACCGCTTCAATACTAGCTTGAGATTTGTGTGCCAATAACAAAGGAATAATGCCATTACCAGAACATAAATCTATTACTTTATCTTTATTTCGTACCTTTGTAAAATCTCCTAATAACAATGCATCTGTTGAAAATGAAAACACATCATCATTTTGAATAATTTCAAATTCTTCTCTTAATAATTGGTCGAGTCTTTCTCCCGAATTCAGCACTTAAACACCTCACTTAAAAAAATCAGGCATATAACATGCCTGATTTTCTTATTATCTATTCAACACTTCTAAACAAAATAAACAATCTTGTCCTTGTCTGTGTTTACCAAACAATTCTCCTCGACAAATATGAAAACCTTCATGATATAACATAGCTAAGTTATCTTTACTTTGAAGTGGCTTTAATTTCTTGTTTGGCTTTTTCTGTTGATTGTCTTCACTTGTTTCCATTACACGCTTCAAACTTTCATTCTCCATTTGAAGGGCAACATTGTCTTCGACTAATTCAACTGCCTGGTTTTTCAACTTTTCCATATGTTCATTAATTTGCTTAAGTTCATTCTCTAATGTCATAATCGTTTCAAACAACTCGTCCCTATTCACAATATAATCCTCCCTTATGAATGGACTTCAAGTAATTCATCAAGTTTATAATCAAAGAGTTGTTCGAAACCTTTCACTTTAACTTGCATTGTTATATCTAAAATATTTAATCCGACAACTTTGCCGTCACCCTCTGGCGTCACAACAGTTGTACCAATATCAGGTAATTCATTTCTAACTTCTTCATAATAGTCATTTTCGTATTTTAAACAACACATTAAACGACCACAAGCACCTGATATTTTAGTTGGATTTAATGATAAGTTTTGATCTTTAGCCATTTTGATTGAAACAGGTTCAAAATCACCTAAAAATGTTGAACAACATAACGAACGACCACATGGACCAATACCGCCAAGTAATTTCGCTTCGTCTCTCACACCAATTTGTCGTAACTCAATTCGTGTTTTTAATTCATATGCTAAAGATTTTACTAAAGTTCGGAAATCTATTCTATCATCAGCTGTAAAATTAAAGATGACTTTACTTTTATCTAATGTATATTCACAATTAACAAGTCGCATATTAAGTTCGTGAGTCGCTACCAACTCTTTACATAATGCCAAAGCATCGTCTGCATCCTTTAAATTATCTTGATATTTTTGAATATCAGCTTCTGTCGCATGACGGATAACTTCTTTCAATGGTAAGACAACATCATCTTTGCCTACATGGCGATTCGTTAATTTAACTTTACCAAGTTCAATACCACGTTTAGATTCAACGACAACTAAGTCATTTTCTTTAAAACGTTCCCCATTTGGTGAGAAGTATTCTTTCTTCCCAGCTTTTTGGAATTGAACACCAATTATTTCATACATTTAATCACCTCTTCCCATTTATAACCATTTGTTCTAATACTAACGTTGCATTAACGTTTTGCGCTAATTTACGGTTTGCTTCCGTTATAACTTGTATATAATTCGAAATGTCATTTAAAGATAAATATTGACTGATCTCTCTAATTTCCACTTCTAAATCTGGATATGCCTTTATCGTATCTATTTGAATTTTGGCATGTAATAAATCTTGAAAATAAGCATTCAAGCTATTTAAAAATAATTGCTGCAACGGGCGTGTGTTAGCAATTTTTATGCAATCGATCAAATAAATCATTGCCATCTGTGTATCTTTGACCATCAATTCAGCAAGTTTCGTTACAGTTTTTCTAAGCTGTACAAACAATTGTTCTTCTGTAAGAGCAAGTGCTTCTTCTTTATCAGAAGTAACAAAACTCAATGTATGCGCAATTGCAGAAGAAATACCAGACAGTTTTAATTCTTCTATATAATTTTCTTTAGATGCAGGTTTAAAATGAACAAGTTGGCATCTTGAATGTATAGTTGGCAATATTTGATCTTTCTTGGTTGTCAGTAACAGGGCAATTGTATTTGGAGGTGGTTCTTCCAAAAATTTAAGTATACTATTTTCACCCTGTACTGTTAGTTTATCAAAAGCTTCAATAATGTAAACTTTATATTGGCTTTCGATAGGTTTTTGATTCATTTTTCTGAGTAATTCTTCTATTTGTTGTTTCTTTATCGTTGTTTCATCTGATTGAATATATACAAAATCAGGATGATTAAAATTTTGAACTTTAACCACACAACTTTGTTCTGATTCACATAATATTTGTTCTGCAAAATATAAAGCTGTAGATTTCATTTCAAACATATTATCTCCCTCAAATAAATAGGCATGAGATAATTGTTGTGCACTTAATAAATGATCAATCTCTTTGGTTAATTGCATATTTTACGCTCCTTGCAATAAAAAAGCTGCTCAAACGGCAGCTCATCAGTTCTTAAAATTGATGGAATTGTTCAATTGGCATAACGAATACAGTTGCGCCACCTACTTCAACTTCTACAGGGTAAGGAATATAAGAATCCGCACTACCGCCCATTGGTGTGATAGGTGAAACAAGTTGTTCACGATTACCACAAGTTCCATCGATAACACGTAATAATTCATCTACACGTTCATCTTTGACACCGCATAAGAATGTTGTATTTCCAGCTCTTAGAAATCCACCAGTTGTTGCAAGTTTAGTGGCTCTAAAATTCTTTTCTATAAGTGCTTCTGACAAGTTTTGACTATCTTGATCTTGGACAATCGCTATTACCATTTTCATATCTAAACACCTCTTTATTTATTATATCATATTTTAATCTTGTTTCAGATATTTTACTATCGTAGAATATGCATCATCTACAACCTTTTCTAATGGTTGCGTCGCATCAATTACTTTAATTCTATCTGGATACTCAGCAATTAATTTTTTATAACCATCTGTAACTTTGTGATGAAATTCTATTTTTTCTTTATCCAAACGATTCGCATTACGTTGATTATCTTTAATTCGATTTAAACCAACTTCAGCAGGTACATCAAAATATAACGTTAAATCAGGATAAAGGTTATCAATCGCAAATTCATTAATTGCCTTAACTTCTTCTACCCCAATTTCACGTGCGTAACCTTGATAACTTAAAGAACTATCAACAAATCGGTCACATAATACCGTTCCACCTTTATTAAGTTGAGGTAAAATTTTCTCTACTAAATGTTGTCTTCTAGCAGCAGCAAAGAGCAGTGCTTCTGTTCTTTCATCCATGTCATCATCACTATCTAACAACAAGTTTCTAATCGCTTCGCTTATTTTGATACCACCTGGCTCTCTAGTCAGTAAAATATCATAATCTTGATTTAACTTTTCATAAACTTTATGTATAACCGTCGTTTTGCCAGAACCCTCTGGACCCTCAAACGTAATAAATCGTCCCATTTTATTGTTCATCCTTTACCTTGATTTGCTTGTTTAATATACCTTCCACTCTACCACCTCTATCAAGCCATTGTAAAAGAGAATCCACTATTTCTTTACGAATATTTTCTCCTTTTAAAATGACTGGTATACCTGGTGGATAAGGCACAATATCTTCCACAGCAATATAGCCATACGATGTATTCAAGTCCATCATTTTTGTTTTTTCAATATCGCTGTATTTATACATTGTACTATCTGTTTCGTATGGTAATTTAAATTGTACTTCTTCTTTAAGTTGGTGCTCAACATTCACTTTAATATTTCTAACACGATCAATCATATCTTCAAATGGGAACTTATCTAATTCATGCCATAATGGTAAGACTAATAACACAAATTTATAATCACATAACTCTACATAAATATGCACATCTTCAAATAGTTTTTGAATTTCAAATCCGCTTAATCCTCTATAAGAAACAATTAATTTAAGAGGGTCCTCTAGACTGCCCACTTCAAATCCAACATTCTCCATCGTTTCAATGAATGTTTGTCTATTGCGCTTGAATTTTTGATCATCATACTGCTTATAGAATTTTTCCGCACTTTCTAAACTAGCCATAATGAGATAAGAAGGACTAGATGTTTGTAACATCTTCAAATACTGTTGAATATTTGCTTTTATTTCTAAATCTCCTCTCATATATAGAACAGAACCCATTGTTAAGGCTGGTAACGTCTTGTGGTAAGACTGCACGACTATATCAGCACCATATGTCATAGATGATTTAGGGAAGTTTGAACTAATACCAAAATGTGCCCCATGTGCCTCATCTACCAATACAGGAATTTGATGTTCT
The DNA here is from genome assembly GCF_022385935.1 of Mammaliicoccus sp. J-M41. Taxonomy (NCBI): domain Bacteria; kingdom Bacillati; phylum Bacillota; class Bacilli; order Caryophanales; family Staphylococcaceae; genus Mammaliicoccus; species Mammaliicoccus sp. J-M41. Next base: position 35,020 of record NZ_JAJNIR010000027.1, read on the forward strand.
TTTAAGATTTTAATACTTTCTTCAATATCAAATGTTTCACCATAGTAATTTGGATATGTAAAAACAGCTAGTTTAATATGATTCAAATCTAAATCCCTTAATGAAGCTACACCGTTATACTGGTTTGTCTTATCTGATATTGTCATAGGCATAAACTTAGCATCTTGCTTCGTCAAATTCAAAGCATTAAATACTGATTTATGCGCATTTCTAGGAATTAATACTTCCCCCTCTAAATGCGCCACTGCATAAATTGCAGATAGTATTCCAACAGTTGTACCATTAACGAGATACTGCCCATAATAACCAGGATACCTATTCAATTCAGACATACTCATCTTTATACATGATTCTGGTTGATGCAAATCATCAAGCCCAGTTATTTCAGTCATATCCATAGCAAGATTTATTTCATCTAAATAACCAATTGTATGATTATGATGCCCTGGAACATGTAGTGAAATGGCATCATGATCATTTAGAGATTTTAATTTTTCATTAATATTCATAAGGCTACCTCTTAATTTTTAGTCTTTATCATTATATCAATGATAAAGTCCAACGTCATTCCTGTAATAATTAAAATAAGATATACTTAAAAAAAGGAGTGAGTAAAATGTTTATTAGAAATGCAATTGACACAGATATACAATCTATTTATGAAATAGCTCAGCAAGAAGGTTGGAAAACATTCAGTATTGAAAAAATCCAACAATTGCTTATTACATCTCATATTATTGTAATAGAAGTAAATAATAAGGTTATTGGTTATACTAGATTCTTAACAGACGAAACTGTCACATTATATATTACAGAACTTGTCGTTACAAAGAGTCATAGAAAGAAAGGATATGCTAAAGCACTAATTGACTATTTATTAGCACAATATCCTTCTGTTCGAATAGAATTATTATCAGAGAACAATTCTTTTTACGAGAAATTACATTTTAGAAATATTGGAACTGGCTATAGACTACTTTAAAAAATTACAAAAAAAAGAGACCTAACAGGTCTCGAGTGCGGCTCATCGCATCCATTTATAAATATTTGCCCGGCAACGTCCTACTCTCGCGGAACGTA
>NZ_JAJNIR010000028.1:0-31483 GCF_022385935.1 Mammaliicoccus sp. J-M41
ATAGTAGCAGAACAGTTAACAATGATAGAGTACATAGATCCTTTTACTGGGGAAGAAACTCGAAAGAAGAAAAAATAAAACAACCCTTTTAGGGCTGGTCAGTAATAGAGGCTTATAGCCGCAGAACAAACCACCCGTTAAACGGGTGGTTTTGATTTAATTTAAACTTTATGATTTTTGAGATATTTCTTGTATATATGCTAATGCTTGTCTTTTTTTCTCTTTGTTTAAACCACGTAATAGTTGAATGGCATCATTTATAATTTGTGAATCTTCTTCATCTTCGTATGCTTCTGGTACGTTTACCCAACCCATAATGTAAGCGGGTGTTGTAGACAGTGCGATTGATAATTTTTCAACTACTGATGGTGTTAATTTAGATGTTTGTCCAGTTTCATATCTGGAAATGGTCGACTGATTAACATTAATCAGTTTAGCTAATTTATACGTGCTAAATCCGAGTTCTTCTCTTCTTTGTTTAATTCGATATCCTGTTTGATTCAATGCTTTCACCTCAATCACTTCAAATGATGATCTATTAATTCTATTATATCTGATTTAAGTTGTGATTTGTAATTTTCAGATACGAATGATACTTTATTGACCAATAAAAATTCATTTGCTATAATTCGAACTAATCGAATAAAAGCTTTCTAGGGTTCCGTAACTGAGCAGTTAGTCTGGACCGAGAGAAAGCCGCAAGTTAATACTTGTGACACGGAGGGATAAAAGCCTGGGAGACTTATTAAATAAGTTTCCCGGGCTTTTTAATTTAAGGAGGAAAATTTAAATGAACTGGATAAAAATTATCATTGGCGCAATATTTGAAGTTGGTTGGGTAGTCGGCTTAACACATGCAAATAATACATTTGAATGGATTCTGACAGTTATCGCGATTGTCGTAAGTTTCTATTTATTAATTAATGCATCTAAATATTTACCAGTAGGCACTTCGTATGCTGTATATGTTGGGTTAGGTGCAACCGGCGTAACCATTGTAGATTTCGCATTATTTGGTGAACCTGTTGTTATCGGAAAAGTTATTTTAATCGTGACGTTAATTATAGGTGTCATTGGATTGAAACTTGTAACACGTGAAGAGGAGGGTGCATAACATGGCATGGATTGTATTGATTTTAGCAGGTTTATTTGAAATGTTAGGCGTATTGTTTATGAACATTTATGCAAAACGTAATAATATTCCATCATTATTAGGACTAGGGTTATTCTTTGTATTAAGCTTTATTTGTTTATCCATCGCGATGAATACAATACCTATGAGTACGAGCTATGCAATATGGACTGGTATCGGTGCTGTTGGTGGCGCATTATTAGGTATTATATTCTACGGGGAGTCTAAAGAATTTAAACGTATATTATTTATCGGCATTATTCTAGCAAGCACGATAGGTTTGAAGTTAATCAGTTAACTATTTAATAGTTTATAAATCATAATTGATTTCCATCCATTCATTGACTTCTTTGAAACCAAGCTTTTTGTATACTGGTTTGCCTAAAGTAGAAGCGGCGAGGAAGATTTTTTTGATATTTCTTGATTCAACATCTTGAATGAGTTCAGTAATGATTTTTTGGGCGATGCCTTGTCCTCTAAAATCTGGGTGTGTATAAATATTAGTAACGTATGCTCTTTCACCTGAAGGGTTTGTGAACGATGGTGGAAATGGGTAATAGATAATCGCACCACTTGCGATAATTTTATCATCAACAATGGCTAATAATTGATAAAGTGATTTGTTCGTTAACATGTCCGTGAAAAATTGTTCAAGTTCAACATCTATATTAGGTGTTGGGTTAGAACCTTCATCAATTAATTGCGCTTTGCGTAATTCGACTAATTCACTTAAATCTGAAATGGTTGCTTGTCTAATAAACATATTTAACCTCCTTAATATCTATATAAATGGGTATATATTATTATAGATGATTTTATACAACAACTTAAATTAAAGTGGGGATAAAATGAAAAAAATATTAATGACAGGTGGAACGGGTCTAGTTGGATCAGCTTTAGTTGCACATTACTTAAATACAGATAGTGAAATTTATATATTAACAAGAAGTGATAGAACGTCAGATGAACCGTTTGTGCATTATATTAATTGGTCTGAAGATGGTTGGGAAGAGTATTTACCTCAAATTGATATCGTGATAAACCTGGCTGGTGCTAGCCTCAACAATCGTTGGACACCAGAGCATAAAGAAGCCATTATGAAGAGTCGTATTGAATCGACTAAACGGCTATACGATTATTTTGAAAAGCAAAATTATGCACCAAAAGTATTGTTTAATGCGAGTGCAGTTGGATACTACCCGCCGTCTAAAGTTGTTTCTTACGATGAGTATGATCAGTTTCTATCACATGATTTTCTATCGACTGTCGTAGAAAGATGGGAACAAACAGCATGGCTATTTGATAAATTAGGAACGAGAGTCGTTATAGGTCGGTTTGGTGTTATATTATCCAGTGAGGGTGGTGCACTACCTACAATGGTTAAACCGTATCAATTCTTTGTTGGCGGTCCACTTGGTTCGGGTAAGCAATGGATGAGTTGGATTCATATTGATGATTTAGTAAAAGGTATCACTACGCTTATTCAAAATGAACAATTTAAAGGTGTATATAACTTATGTAGTCCTCATCCAGTCCAACAAGATGAATTGGGCAAATCTATTGGGAAAGCAATTCATAGACCACATTTATTGCCAGTACCCAAATTTGCATTGCACTTGTTATTAGGAGAGCAGTCTACCGTTATTCTAGATGTACAAAAAGTATTCCCTAAAAAGTTGCAAGAACAGAACTTTGAATTTGAGTATCCATATATAGATGATGCCATTAGTCATTTATTAAAATAAATATTAATTAAAGAAGTGGCTGGGACATAATGTAGTGTCTCAGTCACTTTTTTTTGACTTATATACAAAATAAATGTATGATAATGAATATTAATACGAATTATAGTATATTTATTATAAAGGTGGGTACTCAATGAATCAGTTTATCGCATTAACAGAAAAGTATAGCCCGAATAATTATAGTCCATTAGATATTGTTTTGACTGAAGGTAAAGGTGCACATGTTAAAGATTCAGATGGCAATACATATATTGATTGTGTTTCTGGATTTTCAGTTCTAAATCAAGGGCATGGTCATCCTAAAATTATTCAAGCATTTTTAGATCAAAGTCAAAAGATTACAATGACTTCTAGAGCTTTGTATAGTGATAATTTAGGTGCTTGGGAAGAGAAGATTTGTAAGTTAGCCAATAAAAATAAAGTTTTACCTATGAATACTGGAACTGAAGCGGTAGAGACTGCCATCAAAGTAGCAACGAAATGGGGTCAAGATATCAAAGGTATCAATGCGCTTGATGCTGAAATTATTGCGATGGAAGGTAATTTTCATGGTCGAACAATTGGTTCACTATCCTTATCATCAAACGATAGTTATAAAGAAGGCTTTGGTGTACTAGCAGGTAATATTAAATACTGTGAATTTGGCAATGCTGAAGAAATTGCTTCTCTTATCACACCCAATACAACAGCGATCATCTTAGAACCTATTCAAGGAGAAGGTGGCGTTCATATCCCACCTGAAAATTTCATTAAAGATGTTAAAGCTTTGTGTGAGCAACATCAGATTCTGTTGATTGCAGACGAAATTCAAGTAGGACTAGGTCGAACAGGTAAGATGTTTGCGATGGAATGGGAAGGCGTTGAACCTGATATTTATTTATTAGGAAAAGCTTTAGGCGGCGGTCTCTATCCTATTTCTGCGGTCGTAGCGAATGATGATGTCATGCAAGTATTAACGCCAGGTACACATGGTTCTACATTTGGCGGAAATCCTTTAGCATGTGCTGTTTCAATTGCAGCTTTGGATGTACTTATAGATGAGTCGCTTCCTGAACGTTCGCAACAACTTGGTGAAAAATTATTAAATGGTTTGAAAAAAATAGATAGTCCAATTATAAAAGAAGTGAGAGGACGTGGGTTGTTTATCGGTATTGAACTTAATGAGCAAGCACAATCAATCGTATCAAGTATTAATGAACAAGGTGTCTTATGTAAAGAAACACAAGGCAATATTATACGTTTAGCACCACCACTCGTTATTGAAGAACAAGACATTGATACTATTGTTAATGTCATTACACAAACAATAGAAGAAAAATCAAAACAATATCAATCATAGAATTTTTATAAATAGTGAGTAAGGCATAAATAGATGTCTTACTCACTTTTCTTTTATGTTAAAATTTCCTGGGTATATATTTATATACACTCATTTTCAATGAAGGGAAGGATAATATGAAAATAGCAATAGTAGGTTCAGGTAATGGTGCCGTAACCGCTGCTCTAGACATGATATCTAAAGGACATGAAGTAAAATTATATTGTCGTAATCAATCTATTCATAAATTTGATAAAGCTTTTGAACGAGGTGGCTTTGATTTTATAAATGAAGGTGACAAGACATTTGTTAAGTTTACGGACATAAGTGATGATATGTCGTATGTATTAAAAGATACAGAAGTGATACAAATGATTATCCCTTCATCATTCATCGAACATTATGCGAAAACGATGGCGCCTCTTATTAACAATGATCAATTGATCTTATTCAATATCGCAGCAGCTATGGGATCAATTAGGTTTATCAATGTGTTAGAGAAACAACATATAGAAACAATGCCAAAGTTTGCTGAATTGAATACATTAACGTACGGGACACGTGTAGATTATGATAAAGCAGAAGTGAATTTATCTCTTAATGTTCAGAAAGTACACTTCTCAACATATGATAAAAGCTATTTAACAGAAAGCTTTAAAACGATTAAAGAACTATATCCTTATATCGTTAAAGAAGAAAGTCTTTGGAAGACAAACTTAGAAAACGGGAATCCAGAAGTACATCCGGGTCCAACATTATTAAACGTAGGTAGAATAGACTATGCAGATGAATTTGCCTTATATAAAGAAGGTATTACACCTCATACTGTGAAGTTATTGCATGCAGTAGAATTGGAAAGATTATCATTAGGTAGAAAATTAGGTTTCGAACTTAATACAGCAAAAGGTGCACGAATAGAACGCGGTTACCTATCAAATGATGATGAAGACGAACCACTCAATAAATTATTCAATACAAGTCCAGTATTTTCACAAATCAACGGACCAAACGAAGTAGAAAATAGATACTTAACAGAAGATATCGCATATGGTTTAGTACTCTGGTCAAGCTTAGGAAAAGTAATCGGCGTACCAACACCAAACATAGATGCCATTATCGTAATCGCTTCAACAATATTAGAGCGAGATTTCTATACAGAAGGTTTAACAGTAGAATCATTAGGATTAGAGAAATTAGGATTGGAATAAAAAACGCTTAGCTCATTCGCGAGCTAAGCGTTTTTTTCGATTTATTAAGCGACATTTTTAAATAATGATCTACTAATTATTGCGGCTATTACTGTTAATAAGAGTGTTAAGATACCGATACCTATCCATGCGTATTGTACGAATACGTATCCGCCTAATATTGTTAATAAACTTGATCCTACATAATAACCTAATAAATATAAAGTTGAGGCGTGTGATTTGCTTGATTCGGTTAATGTGGCGATATAACTACTTTGAATGGAATGCGCGCCAAAGAATCCGAATGTCATTGCGGCGAGTCCTAATATATCAATTGGTAAGTATGTTATGAATGTAAGGATAATACCTACAATCATGATTGTTATGGCGATTGCATATGCTTTTTTTATACCAAGTTTATAGCTGAGTTTTCCAAAGTTAATGGAGCTATACGTACCTATTAAATATAAAATAAATATAAAGGCAATCGTAGACTCACTGAGTGAGAATGGTGGATGTTCGAAACGTACCGTTATATAACTGTATATTGTGACAAAGGTACCCATTAATAAAAATGCTAGTGACATTGTTTTTAAAACGGCTGGATTCTTTAATAGCTTTCCATATTTAATGAAATGTTGTTTCGGTGATACCCATTGTGGTGTTTGAACTGTTGAAGTTGGTAATAAAATAACCATTAATATTGCGAGTATTAAATTAAGAATACTGAGTGACGCAATCGCAACTTGCCAATTCGCGATGTCTGTTAGAATACCAACAACTACACGACCAGACATACCTCCAAAGGTCGTTCCTGCTACATATAAACCCATTACTTTACTGACTCTATCTTTATGTACTTCATCAGCTATATATGCCATTGCGATAGAAGGCACACCACTTAAAGCTAATCCCATCAGACCACGAATGACGAGAAATATATGGAAGTTCGTTACGAAAACACTGATGATAGATAATACACTTACAAGTAATACAGAAATAGACATCATACGTTTCTTCTCAATATTGTTAAGCATAGGTACTAAAATTAAACCAATACCAAGCATAAAAGTAGAAACTGATAAAGTTAAACTGATATCAGATAGCGACACGTTAAAATATTGACTAAGCCCATTAAATATCGGTTGCGTGACATAAAGGCTAGAAAAAATGATGAATCCTGCTAATAATAATGAAATAGATCTCTTTTTCTGTTCACTTGTCATATTGTATCTCTCCCTACAACAATAATCATAACGCTAAAAAAATCATTTTTCGAAAAATATGCATATATTATTCAATTGTAATTGTGATATATTATAATAATCTGAATTTTTAAGTAAGGGGTGGGAATATGAGATACGAAATAGCTTTAGAGAAAATTGTACCTGCTTTGAAAAAGGTAAATGGGGTTTTATCAATATTTATAAAAGGGTCTATTGCTAGAGGAGAAAATGACGCCTATTCTGATTTAGATATTTATGTCATGTTAGAACGCGATGTACAAGTTGAAGAAGTATATGACAGTATTGTAGATGCACTAGAGCAATATCAACCGCTGTTATATAAAGAATTAGTGGAAATTATTTGCCCTCAAATCGTTGGTGTATTTGAAGATATGTTACATATAGATTGTTATATTGTTCATGAACATGATTATCCTAAAACAGATGATATAAAAGTGATGTATGACCCTAACGGTAGATTGAAGGAATATGATAAAAAAGACTTAAGTATAACTGAAGAGGTATTTATAGATTCAGCATTAGATAGTTGTTGGTTTATCTTTCAATATGATCACATAGTTGGAAGAGGGCAATATTTATGGACGACTCAAATGATTGATAATGCACTTAATCATGCAATTAAAGTGTTGTTATATAAATATTATCCTGAGAAAGCAGTTCTAGGTAAAAAAGCTGCTCATCATCTGCCTGCTGATATTTATTCAAAGTTAAATTATATAAATGATTGTAATAATTCTATAAAGCATAGAGAAGCGGTTGCTCAATATATGAATCTTTACCAAGACTATATTAAAGACATGGTTGAGGAATATTGGGTTGAAGGATTCGAAAAAATATACGACTATTTATATAAAAAATATGCATAACTAGACACCAGTCATAGTGACGTCACTATGACTGGTGTCTATATATTTACATGTGAGTATAATTTTTGAAAAGATGATTCTGATGCGCGTATAATGTAGTTAAATTAATGGGAGGTACGATTATGATAGAAATTTTAGGGCACCACCATATTTCGATGCTTACGAAAGATGCTAAGTTGAATAAAGATTTTTATGTAGAAAAATTAGGACTACGTTTATATTTAAAAACAGTGAATCAAGATGACCCTTCTATGTATCATTTGTTCTATGGTGATGAGGTCGGTTCGCCTGGTACTTCTTTAACATTTTTCGAACTTAAACCGATGGGACAAACATATAAAGGTACGAACTCTATTTCAAGAATAGGCTTGTTAGTACCAAGTGAAGAAAGCTTAAATTATTGGAAAGATCGTTTTGAAAAGCTTGGTGTTGATCATGACGCTATTGGTATTTATAACGGTATGACAGCTTTACATTTTAGAGATCATGAAGGATTGGAAATGGTGTTATTACCTAATGGTGAACGTAAAGTTCCGCAAAGTTGGCGTCATAACAGGTACACAGATGTACCAGAAGAACATCAAATTATGGGTATGGGTCCTGTAGAATTTAAAATTGATGATGTTTCAGAAATGAAAAATTTCCTGGAAAATGATTTGCATTTTGAGTTAGTAGATTCTGAAAGCGAGCTATTATATACGATTGATTTTGAAGGATTGTATAGCGATATTATATTGAAAGAAGTAGAAGGTGAAAGAGAAAGACCTGGTAAAGGAAGTATTCACCATCTTGCATTATCTGTAGCAGACGAAGAAGAATTAAATAAAGTTAAAGAATTATTAGACGAAAAAGGCGTTGTACATTCTGGAATAGTGGATAGAGATTTCTTTAAAAGCTTATATTATAGACATTCACATATATTAATCGAATTTGCGACAGAAGGACCAGGTATGCCATATGATGATGTGTCGCAACTTGGACAACAGCTGGACTTACCAGGATTTTTAGAATCAAGAAGAGCAGAAATTGAAAGTAATTTAGAACCTATTTAATAGTAGAATATAGGGGTTCTAACGCTCAAGAGTGAAAAACAAGATCGTTAGAAATTCTAACGCTCAAGAAACACAAACAAGATCGTTAGCGGTTCATATATACAAACAAAAGCACCTTTTGACTCGGTCAAAAGGTGCTTTTATCTATATTTTACGTTGCTGTTTCTTTATTAATCTCACTGTGATAAACGAGGTGATTGGAATGGCGATACCTACAGCAATACCGCCTAATAATATGGTTATGATTTCAGCTGCAAATATTTTAGCATTGATTATTTCGCCAAAGGTGTAATTTAATTTACCAAACCAGAAAAATAACGTGATTTGTCCGCCTATATAGGCGAAATAAATTGTATTGGTTGTTGTTGATAGGATGTCTCTTCCTATTGTTAAGCCAGACTTGAATAGTTGTTGTAATGATATTTTTGGATGAGCTTCATATAGTTCGTACATTGGAGAACTAATGGATATCGTTAAATCTATCACTGCTGCGATTACGGCTAATACAACTGTAAATACCATGAGTTCAGCATAATTTATACCTACATTCATTGAAAATATATACGTTTCATCTTGTTCTTCTTCAGTGAACCCTTGCAACATTGAAATATCTACAATGAAATAGATTAATCCTATTAAGATAAGCGTAGATATAATGGTCGCGAAAAAGGCAGCAACTGTCTTAGTATTATATGCATTAATATAGAACAAGTTAATACACGTAATAATTAAACAGAATATGATTAATACGATGAATATAGGCGCTTTATAAATGATTAGTAATAACGCAATAAACAACGTCAGCAAGTTTAAAAATAACGTTACGAACGATCTAAATCCTTTCTTTCCACCAACGATGATCATGAGAATGAGTAATATACTGGCTAAAATAAAGGTCGTCATTATTTAGCCTCCTCTCGTTGCATGAACATCATTGCAACAAATATTGTGATAGGTATCGTAATCACAATACCAATGCCACCCATGAGTGCTCTTGTAATTTCTAATGACCAATTCATGGATAAGGTATACGTGATTGTATTGCTATTTTTAAAGTAAAGAATAATCATCGGAATGCTACCAGATAAATAAGCAAAGAATAAGATGTTCGTCATTGTACCCATAATATCTTTACCAATGTTTGTGCTCGATTGACGTAATTGTTTCAATGAAATTTCAGGATGTTGTGCTTTAATCTCATATAAGGAACTTGTTAACGTAATGGCAACATCCATAACGGCGCCGAGCGAGCCTATGAGCACAGAAGCAAGGAATATTTGTGTCGGTTGAATCGTTAAGAAACTCATCGTTTCATATTTAACGCCGTCACCATTCGTAAACATCATGACGAGTTGAGCGATACCAATACTTAAAAATGTACCTAATAAAGTTGAAATTATCGCAACAAAAGTTCTCCGCTTAAAGCCACTAACGAGCAATAAGGATACGATTGTTGAGAATATAACTGTTGTCGTCATTAATATAAAGAAGTGATGATTATTATGTTTCATGAAATAATCAATCATTAATAGTAGAACTGTGACATTAATAATGAGCGAAATAATAGAATATAGTCCTGATTTTCTACCGACGATAAGTAAAGTTAATAAGAATAAACCAGTCATTAATGTGACAGCGCCATCTCGTTTTAAGCCTTTTATAATAGAGGTGTCTTCTTTACCTTTATAGGATAAGAGAACTTGGTCGTTTACATGGTATTTCTCAGAATCCGTTAAAGAGTCCGTGTATTTATGAGGAACCGTAATGCGGTCTCCTTTATGCTGGCCGTTCTGAATCTCTAAATGGATTTGTTCTTTATGTAACGTATCTTTATTTTTATTTTGGTCAATCGTTGTTTGTGAAGATTGATGTGTAATATCCGTAATTTGACCAATTGGTGTTTTGTAATATTGCGCATTGTGTTGGGTGAATATATAGGCTATTACAACGCATACAATAAATATGAGTATCGCAACATTAAATGGTTTCGTTAATTGTTGTTTGATTTTGTCATTCATGTTTTGCCACCATCATTTTTCTTTGATTTGAACATACTATAGTATACGTACATAAGTGGCGTACTTCAATTATTTCCATGTTTCAGCACAAGGAAGTGAATCGCGTTTTCTAGCTTTTGAGACATACGGATGTCCTGCTACTGTGAATCGTAAAGGTTTGTCAGTCCAGATGCCCTTATTTGGGACGCCGATTCTTGCTGATCGTTCGATTTGTTTAGGGTATCTTCTATTTGTTGTATCGATTTTTAAGCAATTAGCATTGAGTTTAGTGCCGTCTAATGCTTTAGATATTTGCATCGCTTGCGTGAATTTGCCAGGTCCATTAGTTAATTCTATACCTGTTTTGCCGTTACGGTTCAATGCCATATGCTCAATGCCATGTTCAGGTTCTATCGCTCTAATTAAGACACCTTGAGGTTCACCTTCAACTTGTGTAACAAAGTTAATCAGTAGTTGTTTGTGCATAGAGTGAGCATAAATCGTTCCACCTTCGCAATACAAAGATTTCACGCTTTTAGTATTTCTGCCATTGAACGAATGGGCTGCTTGATCGTGTTTACCAATATAAGCTTCCGTTTCAACGATATAACCTGTATATACGATATCGTCTGTTTCGTGAATGATTTTGACACCAAGTAAGTCGGCAGCAATTTCTTCAGTCGTTCTATTGATAAAATCCATTTTGAAAATATCCTCCTTAATGATACGTTGCTTGTCTTTGTAATAAAGAACGTGTATGTTCAATAAAAGTCTTCAATTTACTGTTTTGATTATTGTCTTGATAAACAATGTTAATCGTTCTTTTAAGTTCGGTATGTGTTAACGGGATTTTTGTAAGTTGTTCATTTTCAATGCCATTACTTAAATAATCTGGCACGATGAGTACGCCTTTTTCAGATAGTAATGTTTGTCGTAATAATGCAAAATTTGAAATCGGGTAAGTCTTCTGTGATGCATGTTTACGTATTAATTGTGATATTTGATCAGGTAATGTGTTGAAATGGTAAATGTATTGCTGGCTCAATTGTGATAAAGGCGGTTTAGGGTTCATTGATAAATCGTTGTTATTATGAACGTATAAATTATATGTTTCTTCGAATAGTGTATGTTTAATAGTATGTTTATTGTTTGTAAGTTTCGGTGTGAGTTCGCTTAACGCGACATCTATTTGGTGAGATAATAAACCTTCTTCGATTTCTAAGGGTGTCATCATCATAGGTCTAACTTCTATTTTGAAATCTCGCTCGTAAGTCTTAATAATAGCCGGTAATGCTTGTGATACATAACTTTCTGTATAAGCGAGTTTAATAGAACGTCTATCTGAATGTTCTTGATGTATAAATAAATCTTTCGTTTCTTCTATTAAATTTAAAATTCTATTTGTTTGTGTAAGTAAGAGTTCGCCACTGTCCGTTAATTTTACATTTCTGCCTTCTCTTAAAAATAACGTCGTGTTTAATTCTTTTTCTAAATTTGCGATTTGTCTACTGACCGCAGATTGGGCAATCTCTAGCTCGAGCGCAGCCTCTGAAATATGCTCTCTTAAAGCAACTTCTCTAAAATAAATTAATTGTTTTATCTCCATATTCAACACCTCATTATTTATATTATCTAATTTTTAGATATATTTCATCTATTTTATATATTGTTAAGATAAGTCCTTGTAAAGTATGATATAGACTATCAATTATTGAAGATTCTGAAATTTATTGTTGAGGTGATGTCGTATGTCATTTAAGAAAGATAGAAGACAACTTGGCCTATATGATTCGATGGACGAGCATGATGCTTGCGGGATTGGCTTTTACGCCAATATGGACAACAAAAGGTCACATGAAATTGTACTAAAATCAATTGAAATGCTTTGTAGGTTAGATCATAGAGGTGGAGTTGGAGCTGACGGAATTACTGGTGATGGCGCTGGTATTATGACAGAAGTCCCTCACCTCTATTTTAAACAAAAATTAAAATTAAATTTACCTGAAGAAGAACATTACGCAGTAGGTATGTTTTTCACTGATGAAAAAATAGCTGGCAGTGAACATGAAAAGAAGTTTAATGCGTACTTTGAAGAAGAAGGATTAAAAGTTATTGGATACAGAGATGTTCCATTAGATACGTCAGTATTGGCAGAACATGTTGAAGCGACAATGCCTTGTATTCAACAAGTGTTTGTTGAAAATCATTCAAGTGAACACTTTGATCGTTCATTATTCATTGCGCGTAAACAAATTGAAAGATATGGCGATGAACAAGATTTAGATTTATACTTTGCAAGTTTATCTAGACGCACAATCGTATATAAAGGTTGGTTGCGTTCAGACCAAATTAAAGGTTTATATATTGATTTGTTAGATGAAGATTATGTTTCTAAATTTGGTTCTGTACATTCGAGATTTAGTACGAATACATTTCCAAGTTGGAAAAGAGCGCATCCGAATAGATTATTAATGCATAATGGTGAAATTAACACGATTAAAGGTAATGTTAACTGGATGCGTGCAAGACAAGACAGATTAATTGAAACAATCTTTGGTGATGTGAAAGATAAGATTGGAACAGTGTTAGATGAATCAGGAAGTGACTCATCAATCGTTGATAATGCACTAGAGTTCTTAAGTTTAAGCATTCCTCCAGAACAAGCAGCAATGCTATTGATACCTGAACCATGGTTATATAACGAAACACAAGATCCTAAAATTAGAGCATTCTATGAATATTACAGTTATTTAATGGAACCTTGGGATGGTCCGACAATGATTAGTTTCTGTGATGGAGATAAACTTGGTGCATTAACAGACCGTAATGGTTTAAGACCTGGTCGTTACACAATTACAGATTCAAATGAAATTATATTTTCTTCAGAAGTAGGCGTTATTGACGTTGAAGAAGAACATGTTGTTTATAAAGGGCAACTCAACCCAGGTAAACTTTTATTAGTGGATTTTAAAGAGAATAAAGTTATCGAAAATGATGAATTAAAACAACGTATCGCAAGTGAATATCCATATGATGAGTGGGTAAGCCATAAAGCGTTAAACGTAAATGATACAGTGGCGACACCTTCACATGTTGAAGAAGAGAAATTATTCCAATTACAACGTCGTTTCGGATATACAAAAGAAGAAATCAATAAATATATGTCAGAACTCGTGAGTGAGAAGAAAGATCCAATTGGTGCGATGGGCTTTGATACGCCAGTTGCCGTGTTGAGTACGAGACCAGAATCGTTGTTTAATTACTTTAAACAACATTTTGCACAAGTAACAAACCCACCTATTGACTCATATAGAGAGAAAATTGTTACAAGTGAATTGGTTTACTTAGGTAAAGAAGGTAACTTGTTACAACCGCATCAAGATAACACGAGAAGAATTCAATTAAATCATCCAGTATTATCGAAAGCGCAACTTGAGCAAATTCAAGATAGTGAATTTAATGTTGCGGTGATTCCGACAACTTACACAGGTTCACTTAAAGAAGCACTAGATGACTTAGGGCAAACTGTTTCAAAAGCCGTTAAAAACGGTGCTGAGATTATTGTCTTAGAAGATGAGTCTGTTGAAGATTTAGAAGCGGCGTTTGCAATGCCGATATTATTAGCGGTTAGTCACATTCATCAACACTTGATTAGAACGGGTCAACGTTTAGATACAAGTATTGTGGCATATTCTGGTGAGTGTCGTGAAGTGCATCATTTAGCTACATTAATAGGATATGGTGCCAATGCTGTTGTGCCATACTTAGCACATTATACGATTGAAGACTTAACTGCTGCGGGACGTCTTGAAGGTACAGTTGAACAAAATATTGATACATTTAGTCAAACGTTATCAGCTGGTGTCATTAAAGTAATGGCTAAAATGGGTATTTCAACTGTTCAAAGTTATCAAGGTGCACAAATATTTGAAGCAATTGGGTTAGGTAAAGATGTTATCGATCAATACTTTACAGGTACACCGTCTAAACTTTCTGGTATATCAATTGATACGATTGATAAAGAGAATAAAGCGAGACAATCTGAACAGATTAAATATTTAAATTCAGGTAGTACTTTCCAATGGCGTCAACAAGGTGAATATCATGCATTCAACCCTAAAACAATTCATTTATTACAACATGCATGTAGAGATAATAATTTTGAAATGTTTAAAGAATATTCTGAAGCTGCAGATAGTGAACGTATGAGTCACTTAAGAAACTTACTTGATTTTAAATCAGATCGCACTATTGATTTAAAAGATGTAGAATCTGCTGACCAAATTGTGAAACGCTTTAAGACAGGTGCAATGAGCTTCGGTTCTATTTCTCAAGAAGCGCATCAAACTTTAGCAGAAGCAATGAATAGAATTGGTGGACGTAGTAATAGCGGTGAAGGTGGAGAAAATCCAGAACGCTTTATTATTAAGCCGGATGGCACAAATTATATGAGTGCTATTAAGCAAGTCGCATCAGGTCGCTTTGGTGTAACGAGCGATTACTTACAACATGCTAAAGAAATTCAAATTAAAGTCGCACAAGGTGCTAAACCTGGTGAAGGTGGACAATTACCTGGTACAAAAGTTTATCCGTGGGTAGCTGAAGTACGTGGTTCAACACCGGGTGTAGGATTAATTTCGCCACCACCTCACCATGATATATATTCTATTGAGGACTTAGCACAACTAATTCATGACTTAAAGAATGCAAATAGAAAAGCAGACATCAGTGTTAAGCTCGTTTCTAAATCTGGCGTAGGTACAATTGCAGCAGGTGTTGCAAAAGCTTTTGCCGACAAAATTGTCATCAGTGGATATGACGGTGGTACAGGTGCATCACCTAAGACGAGTATTCAACATGCTGGTTTACCTTGGGAGATTGGTTTATCTGAAACACATCAGACACTTATGTTAAACGGTCTTCGTTCACGTGTAACGTTAGAAACTGACGGTAAATTAATGACTGGTCGTGACGTTGCACTCGCTTGTGCGTTAGGTGCAGAAGAGTTTGCATTTGCGACAGCACCTTTAGTCGTGCTTGGCTGTATTATGATGAGAGTATGTCATAAAGATACATGCCCGGTTGGTATTGCGACTCAAAATGGTGACTTAAGAAAATTATATACAGGTAAAGCAGATCACATCGTAAACTTCATGTATTTTATTGCCGAGGAAATAAGAGAGATTCTAGCTTCATTAGGCTTAAAAACAATGGACGAACTTGTAGGTAGAACGGACTTGTTATCAGTATCAAACAGATATTACTCTCATCCTAAAGCGAGAGAACTTGATTTAGAGGCACTTTTATTTGTAAATGAAGGTGAAAGATACCGCTCCATGAATCAAAATCATCACCTTGATGTCGGCTTCGACTTAACGAAATTATATGAAGATGCAAAAGCATCAATCGATCATGGTGAAAAATTTGTTGGTAGTTATAACGTTCGAAATACTGAAAGAGATGTTGGTGTTATTACAGGTAGTTATATTACGGAAGTGCACGGTGAACCTGGTTTACCAGAAGATACAATAAGTGTTAAGACATTTAAACATGCTGGACAAAGTTATGGTGCATTCACGCCTAAAGGTATGACGTTACATCATACTGGTGACGCTAACGATTACTTTGGTAAAGGATTATCCGGAGGTAAATTGATCTTAAACGCACCTAACGAAGATAGAGAAGATAATATTATCGTCGGTAATGTTTGTTTCTACGGTGCGACAAGTGGAACATCTTATATTAACGGTAGAGCTGGTGAACGTTTCTGTGTAAGAAATAGTGGCGTAAACGTCGTTGTTGAAGGTGTCGGCGACCACGGTTTAGAATACATGACTGGTGGACGTGTCGTCATTTTAGGTGATGTAGGACGTAACTTTGGTCAAGGTATGAGTGGTGGTGTATGTTACGCATTGCCAACAGATGTTGAAGCATTCAAAAAAGATAATGAACTTGACACTTTAGAGTTTGAGACATTAAAAGATCCAGATGAAATTGCGAATTTAAGACATATGTTAGAAGAACATGTTCGATATACAAATAGTAAAAAAGCACAAGCAGTGCTAGCGTCATTTGACACAATTGTAGACAAAGTAGTTAAAGTGATTCCGAAAGACTACAAACTTATGATGCAGAAGATTTCACTACACAAACTTGAAAACGAAGAAGATGCACTGTTAAATGCATTCTTTGATGATCGAAAATCTATTGGTGATGAAGAAGAACGGGCTTCGGTATATTAAGAAGGAGGGCATATTATGGGTGAATTTAAAGGTTTTATGAAGTATCCTAAGCAACAACTTGATGAGTTGCCGTTAAAAGATAGAATTAAAGGATATGACGCATTCCAACAACGTTTTACTAAAGAAGACGCAGCTACACAAGGTGCGCGTTGTATGGATTGTGGAACACCATTTTGTCAAACAGGCTCATCATTCGGTAGAGATACAATAGGTTGTCCAATAGGTAACTATATACCAGAGTGGAACGACTTAGTGTATCGCAAAGATTATGAAGAAGCATATGCAAGATTATCGGAAACTAATAACTTTCCTGAATTTACAGGTCGTGTATGTCCTGCGCCATGTGAATCTTCATGTGTCTTAGCGATTAATAATGATTCAGTCGCTATCAAAGGGATAGAACGTACAATAATAGATGAAGCGTATGATATGGGGCTTGTGAAACCTAAGTTTCCTGAGCATCGCTTAGAAGAAAAAGTTGCCATTATCGGTAGTGGTCCAGCAGGCTTAACAGCTGCAGAAGAATTAAATTTACTTGGCTATAATGTGACTGTATATGAGCGTAACCATCGTCCAGGTGGTTTGCTTATGTACGGCATACCAAGTATGAAATTAGATAAAGAAGTTATCGAACGCCGTGTGAAACTAATGGAAGAAGCGGGTATCGTCTTTAAAACAGATGTTAATGTGGGGAAAGACATCACGAAAGAGGAACTAGATGAACAGTATGATGCAATTATTGTTTGTACAGGCTCACAAAAAGGACGAGACCTACCATTAGAAGGACGTATGAGCTTCGGTATACATTTTGCGATGGAATATTTAACAGAGCAAACACAATTACAAATGGGAGAAATTGACGAACCAACTATAACAGCAAAAGGTAAAAATGTGATTGTAATCGGTGCGGGTGATACAGGTGCTGACTGCGTAGCAACAGCATTAAGAGATGACTGTAAATCAGTCGTTCAATTTAATAAATATGTAAGACTAACAGATAAAATGGAACAAAATACAGCATGGCCATTACCAATGCCAATTTTCAAGTTAGACTATGCGCATAAAGAATATCGTGAAAAATTCGGATTCGAACCAAGAGCATATGGTATTCAAACAATGCGTTACGATGTTGATGAAAATGGTAATATTCGCGGTCTTTATACGCAAGTGTTAGAAGAAACTGAAGACGGAATGGTGATTGTCGAAGGTACAGAACGTCATTGGCCAGCAGATTTAGTCCTATTATCAATTGGTTTTGAAGGTACAGAACATTTAGTACCACATTCATTCAACTTAAAGACAGAACGAAATAAAATCGTAGCAAATGAAAAAGACTTCAGAACAAATCAAGATAAAGTATTTGTAGCTGGAGATGCAAGAAAAGGTCAAAGTTTAGTCGTTTGGGCAATAAAAGAAGGTCGTGCAGTCGCAAAAGCTGTAGATGAATCCTTAAAGAAAAAAATTACAATTTAAATTTTGTGATTTTTGTTGACATCAGTAATGGCATGTTATAAGATAAATAATGTCTTATTTGGAGGAATACCCAAGTCCGGCTGAAGGGATCGGTCTTGAAAACCGACAGGGGCTTAACGGCTCGCGGGGGTTCGAATCCCTCTTCCTCCGCCATTATTTTTAAAATATCCAAGACTATATATATAATGAACACTGTCCACTTTTGTGGGCAGTGTTTTTTTGTTGTGAAAAAATATTGTGGTTGGATGTAGAATTGGGCGCGGAGTGGAGATTGAGTTGTAGGTGGGAATATTGCAGGTGGAAATAAAGGGGGTAGAAGTATATGTCAGGCGTTGTTAGGGACGGAATTCCGAGAAATGTCCGTAAGAGGTGCTGTTAGGGACATAATTCCGAGAAATGTCCGTAAGAGGCGTTGTTAGGGACATAATTCTGAGAAGTGTCTCTAAGTGAGCGAACTCTAATTACCAGAATTCGAAATAATGGAAGTTACTCGGACTGGGCTCCAACCTAACTCCAACCTAACTCGCGCATATGTCTAACATCATAGCGTCATGCGTTTATGACAATTTCTTTTGTTTTCACAAATGGATAACAACTTTGCTATAATATAAGAATATTCTGATAAAAGGTCGTGTCTTAATGAAAGCAAAGGGATTAAATAGAGGAGATGTGGTGGGTGTTGTAGCATTAGCGAGTCCGCCAAACCAAAAGCATTTAAAGAACGGGTTGAAACTTTTAGAAGAGAAATATGGTATTCGGTTTAAACTAGCGAAAAATATAGACCGCGTTCATGGTCATTTGGCGGGAACGGATGATGAACGATTAGATAGTTTGCATGACATGTTAGAAGATGATGAAGTGAAAGGTATTATATGTGCTTGCGGTGGTTATGGTACACCTAGAATTGTAGAGCGTATTGATTATAATCTTGTAAAAGCACATCCTAAAATTATATGGGGATACAGTGATATAACATGCTTACATAATGCTATTAGACAACAAACGGGATTGGTAACGTTTCAAGGTCCTATGATCGCATCTGATATAGGCGATACATATAATGAGATTTCTATTGGGAGCTTTGAGCAGTTATTTAATGGTGAAGCTGTGTCTTATCCTACAGATCAATTAACGTTTAAATCGTTGGTTGGTGGTCGCGTTGAAGGAGAAATTGTTGGTGGTTGTTTATCTTTACTTGTTTCAAGTTTAGGAACACCATATGAAATCGACACTAAGGGCAAAATTTTATTTATAGAAGATATTGGGGAAGTGCCTTATAAGGTAGATGGATTTTTACAACAACTCAAATCTGCTGGCAAGTTAGATGATGCTTCTGGATTTATTTTCGGGCCATTCACAGATAGCGAGCCTAAAAACCCAAAAAAATCTTTAACGATGAAAGAAGTGTTAGATGATTTTATAACGCCATTAAATAAACCGGCAGCATATGATTTGGATATCGGGCATTGCACACCACATTTTGCGATACCGTTTGGAACAGAAGCCACATTAGATGTGGACAAGAAAGTGTTAAATATAGCGTCAGGTGTAATTATAGAATAAAGGGGAAGTTATATGTTTATAACAGATATAAAATACTATAGATATGAAACACCTTTGAAGAAACCTTTTAAAACAGCACTGAGAACAGTAGAGGTTATTGAAAGTATATATGTATTTATTGAAACGAATTATGAAGATGTTATAGGTGTTGGTGAAGCAGTACCTACATATGTTATTACCGGTGATACAAAAGGTGGTATAGAAGCTGCGATTGAAGAGGTCTTTAAGCCATTATTAATTAACCGACCATTAACGAAAGACTTACTAGATGAAATTCATCAAGTCATAGTAGGTAATACAAGTGCTAAAGCTGCAATAGATATCGCACTTTATGACTTATTAGCACAAGAAGCAGAATTGCCTTTATATCAATATATCAATCATAACCCGGGAAATAAATCGTTAGAAACGTGTTATACCGTAAGTTTAAATGATGCTGACGAAATGGTAGAAGATGGTTTGCGATATGTAGAAGATGGCTTTAACCATTTGAAGATAAAAGTGGGTAAAGATGATGTCTCAACAGATTTAAATAGATTACAAGCATTACGATCTTCTTTACCAAGTGAGGTTATTTTAAGTGCGGATGCAAACCAAGCATGGGATGAAAAAGGTGCGCGTCATGCATTGAAACATTTTGATGAAGCAGATTTGAATATTGAGAGTATTGAACAACCTGTAGGGAGATATGAGTATAAGGTACTAGGTGCGCTATCTCAAGAATTCAAAATACCTTTAATGGTAGATGAAGGATTGTTTAGTATACATGATGCAGAGAGACTTGTAGAAGTTGGTGCGACAAATATATGGAATATTAAACTGATGAAGACTGGTGGTATTCATCAAGCTTTAAAAATACATGATATTGCTAAAGGTGAAGCGATACCTTGCATGGTTGGATGTATGATGGAAACACATGTGTCCGTTACGGCGGCTTTACATTTTAGTTTGGCAGCAGAACAAGTGAATCGTGTTGATTTTGATGCGCCTTTAATGGTAGTTGAGCGACAAGTTGAAGGCGGTATTACTTATGAAGGTGCTAAAGTAACCGTTTCAGAAGGTACAGGGTTAGGAATAGATCGTGAATCTTTATATAAGAAGGTGAGCTCATGATTAAATATTGCAGAGTAAATGTCGGAACAATATGGAGAAGCTTTGATAAAGCTAGAGAAATTGATAGAGACGGTATCATGTACCCAGCAGATATTCAACGTTGGTTACTTGAACTTAATTTAGAACAGAAATTATCTTTTACGGAAGATAGTAGAATAGATACGCAAATTCTTTATGGCGAAAAAGTAGAAGTCGTAGAAGAACAAGATGGCTGGAGTTACGTTATCTGTTTAGAGCAACCGTCTAAACAGAATCCAAAGGGATATCCAGGATTTATTCCGACGAGTCAATTAGGTGAGATGAAGGCGTACGATACACATCCGCGCCTTCGTGTTAATGTACCTAAGACGACATTGTTTAATTTAGATTTTACTACGAAACAAATTCTGTCATTTAATACGATTTTACCTATTATTAAGAAAGATGAGCCTTTTATTGAAGTTGATACACCTGAAGGCAAAGGGCTCATTAGTGCGAATGATGTAGAATTCAGTGATGAATCTGGTGCATTTGAAATTGGCACGATGGCAGGTGTCATTGAAAATGCGAAGCGCTTTTTAGACTTACCTTATTTATGGGGAGGGATGTCTAGTTATGGCTATGATTGTTCAGGATTATGTTTCCAAATGTACAAAAGTCAAAACTTCCACATCCCCAGAGATGCTGATGAACAATATGAAGCAATGACGGATATTTCGATAGCATCACATGACTTTTTGCCAGGTGATTTACTGTTCTTCAGTAAACCAGAAGATAAAGGCTTTTTATCACATGTTGGCATATACATGGGAGAAGACATGATGATCCATGCGCCGCATACACCGAAAAGTATCGAAATCATTAAGTTATCAGGTAGTTATTATCAAAAGATATTAGCTAAAGCTGCCCGATTATCAAATATCTAGTATAGATTGAATAATATATGACCCAAATTGGTGAGAGAAATCGATCGCCTTTTTGGGTTTATTTGTGTTGGATAAGAAACAATAATAATATAGCTCGCCTTCATGTTGGATAATACCTACATCATTGACAACGTTGTCGTACTCACCTGTCTTAGTGTAAAAATTAAGCGTATCTTCGTAAAAAGATCGATAGATTGAAACTTTATCGTTTAAATGTTGGTCATTCATGATGTTCATCATGTCTTGATGATGTTTATGTTCTGCAATAAAGCGTAGTATACGAATCATATCTTGAGAAGACGTTGTATTCTGTTTACCTTCACTTATAGCTACTGCATCCATCATATAACGATTTAACTGCGTTTGTTCACATTGCAATGTTTTCTGAATAAATAAGTTAATGTGTTGAAGTCCGAAATGATCGATTAATGTATTCGTTGCCGTATTGTCCGAAACAACGATCATTAAGTAGATTAAATCTTGAACGCTCAGTTGATCGATAGTCATATTTTTTAGAACGCCACTGCCGCCAACTTTATGATTGATTTGAACGAGTGCTTTTCTATCTTCTTGAGTCGTGCTTTCATAAATATAAATCATAATAGGCAATTTAATTAAACTTGCTGATTCAAATATTTTTTCGTGGTGATGGTTTGTGAAAATGATAGAATCTCCTTTTGCAAAATCGAGTGCAACGTTGTCATGATCGATATATTCATGTGTTAAAAAAGACATATGAAAAACCTCCTTTACACAATCATACTACATTATTTATATAATATTAATTGTAAGCCTTTACATACTTGTATATACAAGTTATAATTCAACTAAATAAAGTTAGGGGAGTGAGTTTAATGGCTGTGAATAGAGAAGATGTAAAGCAGATTATTGATGCTATTGGTGGGCAAGACAATGTAAATGCTGCAACCCACTGTGTGACACGGTTAAGACTTGTATTAAATGATGAAAGTAAAGTAAATAAAGATGCATTAGATCAAATAGATTTAGTGAAGGGGTCCTTCTCAGCAAACAACCAATTTCAAATTGTAATTGGACCGGGAACTGTTGATGAGGCTTATGAAATTTTCCAACAAGAAACAGGTGTTGAAGAAAGTTCGAAAGATGATGTGAAGAAAGCTTCTGAACAGAAGATGAATCCATTTCAACGTTTAATTAAATTATTGGGTGATGTATTCATTCCAATCTTACCTGCAATCGTAACAGCAGGTTTACTATTAGGTTTAAACAATGTATTAACAGCAGAAAATTTATTTGGCGCTAAGCCACTTGTTGAACAATATGCATGGCTTGCAGACTTTGCAAACATCATTAACGTTATCGCAAGTACCGCATTTATCTTCTTGCCAGCTTTAATTGGTTGGTCAGCTATGCGTGTATTTGGTGGTAGCCCAATTCTAGGTTTAGTATTAGGTCTAATCTTGTTACATCCGCAACTTGCTTCTCAGTATGATTTAGGTGGCGGTAAATCGAGTGAAATTCCTGTATGGCACATATTTGGTTTAGAAATTAAGCAATTAAACTATCAAGGTCAAGTATTACCGATATTATTTGCAACTTGGATATTATCTATTATTGAGAAATTCTTAGCTAAACGTGTACATGATTCTATTAAAATGCTTGTAGTAGGTCCTGTAGCGTTATTAATTACTGGATTTTTAGCATTTATCGTTATTGGTCCATTGGCGTTAGAGTTAGGTACGTTAATTACAAATGGTATTAAAGCAATTTTCGAAACTGCTGGCTGGTTAGGTGGCGCAGTGTATGGATTATTCTATGCACCTCTTGTTATTACAGGATTACACCATATGTTCTTAGCGGTAGATTTCCAACTCATGGGAAGTCCTTTAGGCGGCACGTATTTATGGCCAATTGTGGCAATATCTAATATTTGTCAAGGTTCAGCAGCGTTCGGCGCTTGGGTAGTATACAAACAACGTAAAATGGTTAAAGAACAAGGTTTAGCGGCTACATCTGGTATTTCAGCATTCTTAGGTGTAACTGAGCCAGCAATGTTCGGTGTCAACTTACCATTGAAATATCCGTTCTTTGCAGCAATTATTTCGTCTAGTTTACTAGGTGCGTTTATTGGTGCTAATAAAGTGTTAGGTAGCGTAGGTGTAGGCGGTGTACCTGCAATTATCTCTATTCAAAGAGAATATTGGGGTGTGTTCGGTATTGCGACATTGATTGCGGTAGTATTACCAGCTATACTAACGATTGTGCTTTCAAACTTTGCTAATGAAAAAGCTAAAGAAATGGTTCAAGAATAATATATATAAATAAAGGAGTATACCTATATGGCAGTTTCAGATTGGAAGAAGTCCGTTGTTTATCAAATTTATCCAAAGTCATTCAATGATACGACTGGAAATGGACAAGGTGATATACCAGGTATTATAGAAAAATTACCTTATTTACAAACGTTAGGTGTAGATTACATTTGGTTAACACCAATTTATCAATCACCAATGAACGATAATGGATACGATATTAGTGATTATTATCAAATTAATCCTGATTTTGGTACAAAGGAAGACGTCAAAACATTACTAGATGAAGCGCACAGTTTAGGTATTAAAGTGATGCTCGATATTGTGATCAATCACACTTCGACATCTCATAACTGGTTTGTAAAATCTCGCAAGTCTAAAGATAATCCGTATCGTGATTATTATATTTGGAAAGAAGGCACTAAAGAAGAGCCCCCAACTAACTGGGAGTCTAAGTTTGGTGGTAATGCTTGGACTTATGATGAACAAACCGAAAGTTATTATTTAAGATTATTTGATGTTTCTCAAGCTGATTTAAATTGGGAGAATGACAATTTAAAGGCTGAAATATATGAAATGATTAATTATTGGATTGATTTTGGCGTAGATGGTTTCAGATTTGATGTCATTAACTTAATTTCCAAAGGTGCTTTCGAAAATTCAACAGCAATCGGTAAAGAATTTTATACAGATGGACCAAAAGTCCATGAGTATTTACAAGAACTGAATAAACAAACATTTGGCAATAAAGACATTATGACGGTTGGAGAAATGTCATCAACAACGATTGATAATTGTATTAAATATACAAATCCAGAACGTAATGAGTTAAGTAGTGTGTTTAATTTTCATCATTTAAAAGTAGATTACAAAGATGGTGAAAAGTGGTCAGATATGAAATTTGATTTTCTTGAACTGAAACGTATCTTAATGGATTGGCAAGTGAATATCGCAAAAGGTAACGGATGGAATGCTATTTTCTGGTGTAACCATGATCAACCTAGAGTCGTAACGAGATTCGGTAAAGACGATACAGAAGTGGAAAGAGTTAAATCTGCTAAGATGCTAGCGATATCATTACACATGCTTCAAGGTACGCCGTATATTTATCAAGGTGAAGAAATTGGCATGACAGATCCAGGTTTCACGGATATTGATCAATATAAAGATGTCGAATCGCTTAATGCATACAAATTATTAAAAGAACGCGGTATGGATGAACAAATGATTATGAAAGTAATAGGTCAGAAATCTAGAGATAATTCTAGAACGCCTATTCAATGGAATGCGCATGCTGAGGCAGGCTTTACAACTGGAGAACCATGGATTGGTATCCCGGAAAATTATAAGCATATTAATGTTGAAGCGGCATTGGAAGATAAAGATTCTATTTTCTATACTTATCAAAAGTTAATACAATTACGTCATGAACACGATGTGATAACGTATGGAGAAGTTGAACCACTTCATATGGAGCATCCAGAGCTGTTCGTTTACAAGAGACATTTAAATAATGAAACTTGGTTAGTTGTTGCAAACTACTCTGATCAAATCGTTGATATCCCAGAAGATATCGATTTAGAGGGTGAAATCATGATTGCAAATAATGATTTAAATGGTAATGCTTTGCAACCATTCGATGCTTTTGTCGTAAAAGTAAGTGGTGACTAATTGATGTTGAAGGTATAGAGGTGAACGCATGAACAAGTATATGAAAATCTACCAATCTATTTGTGAAAAAATTTTAAATGGTGAATATGCTCATTTACAGCAACTACCTTCAGAAAATGAATTAACAAAGATATATTCAACTTCTAGAGAGACTGTAAGGAAAGCTTTAAATTTATTGCAAGAAAAAGGTTATATTCAAAAGTTAAGAGGCAAAGGGTCTGTCGTTATTTATGAAGATGTTATTCAATTTCCAATATCGGAAATGGTGAGTTTTCAAGAAATTAATAAACGTTTAGGACTTGATTATGAAACTAAAGTTGAATTACTTGAGGTTATAGATGCTAAAGATGTTCCTGTCGTTCAACATGCCCTTGAATTAAGAGACCAAGATAAGCTGTGGCATGTCATTAGAACGAGAACGAAAGATGACGCTGTGCATATTATGGATGAGGATTACTTTATATGTCAGGTTATTCCTCAACTCACCAAAGAACTCGCGGCTGAATCCATCTATAAATTTATTGAACAAGAAATGAATGTAGAAATCAGTTACTCGAACAAGTCTATTACATTTGAAGAGATGACGGAGAATGAAATATTATACTTTGGGAAGTTGAATCCGCCTTATACAGCAACAGTTAGAGGTACTGTGTATCTTAATAATGCAGAAAAATTTCAATATAATATTTCAAGACACATCGCGACGGAATTCAAGTTTGTAGATTTTTCTCGCAGAGTGATTCAAAAAACACTTTGATTGAAGTAGTTTTTTCTTGCCAAATCGTAACATTTTGTTGTAGTATATATATTGCCGTGCTAAGTGGGGAGGTAGCGGTTCCCTGTACTTGAAATCCGCTTATGCAAGACTGAATTCCTTTGCCGCGGACATATTATTGTGAGGTCTGCCCTCAGCACGTGGTGTCTGAAGACGTCGGTCCTATGCAATACAAACCCATGAATCATGTCAGGTCCGGAAGGAAGCAGCATTAAGTGGATCATTGTATGTGCCGTAGGGTAGCCGAAGTTTAGCTAACGACTGAGGTAACGCTTGTGATGTTTGTTCAAAGCAAAGGTGCACGGTTTTAAATTTTATAAACTTATCAAATTATATATAAATTCAAAAGGGTGACCGCGGTCACCCTTTTTCTAATATCAGGGGGATATTTTATACATGACGCAATTACTAATTGGAACGATTATAGAATCGGAATATGAATTAGCTAAGGAAGTCGTTAAAGCAGCATTCGAAAATGAACGTTATTCTGATGGAACAGAACACGAATTAATCGGTAAAATACGAAAATCAATGAATTATAATGCAGAACTTGAAGTTGTAGCGAAGACAGAATCAGGCAAAGTTCTGGGGCATGCCATGATGTCAGAAGTGACCGTTAGTTCTGATGAAGAAGCGCATACAGTATTAGCGCTTGCGCCAGTTTCGGTTTTGCCAGAGTATCAAAATAAAGGAATAGGGAAAGCTTTAATAGAAGCTTTAGAATATAGAGCTTATGAAAATGGCTATGTCGGTGTAGTCGTACTAGGTCATGCAGCTTATTATCATAAATTAGGTTATCATGCAGCTTCAGAGTTTAATATATACCCACCATTTGAAGTGCCAGATGAGAATTTCATGTTTAAATATTTATGGGAT
Source organism: Mammaliicoccus sp. J-M41 (assembly GCF_022385935.1). Lineage (NCBI taxonomy): Bacteria > Bacillati > Bacillota > Bacilli > Caryophanales > Staphylococcaceae > Mammaliicoccus > Mammaliicoccus sp. J-M41. The sequence goes on from NZ_JAJNIR010000028.1 coordinate 27,454, forward strand.
CATCCAACAAAAGAAATTAAAGGCACTGTTCACTACCCAGAAGCTTTTGATAATTAATAATAGGGTGTACCTATTGATTCATGATATAATATAGCCAATATCTTATTAAATTTTGGAGGTGCCACTTTGAACTACCAGGCTTTGTATCGAATGTATAGACCACAATCATTTGCAGATGTTGTCGGTCAAAAACATGTCACAAAAACATTAAGAAACGCCATCCAAAAAGAAAAGCAATCACATGCTTACTTGTTTAATGGCCCACGTGGAACTGGTAAGACAAGTATTGCTAAAATCTTCGCTAAAGCAATTAACTGTACAGAGAATACGAATGGGGAACCTTGTAATGAATGCGCGATTTGTAAAGGCATTACACAAGGAACAAATTCAGATGTCATTGAAATTGATGCTGCCAGTAATAACGGTGTAGATGAAATACGTAATATTAGAGATAAAGTAAAATATGCACCAAGTGAATCTAAATTTAAAGTCTATATTATAGATGAAGTGCATATGCTGACAACAGGTGCTTTCAATGCACTTTTAAAGACACTTGAAGAACCACCAAGTCATGCTATTTTTATACTCGCAACTACTGAACCTCACAAGATACCACCTACTATTATATCTAGATGTCAGAGATTTGATTTTAAAGCCATCCATTCTGGTGAAATAGAAAGTAGACTCGCGTTTGTCGCAGATGAGCAGAACATTACCTACGAAGAAGAAGCTTTGGCATTTATTGCTCAAGTTTCAGAAGGTGGTATGCGAGATGCATTAAGTATCATGGACCAAGCAATCGCTTTTGGAGATGGGCACTTATCACTCGAACATGCTTTGAATGTAACGGGTAGTGTCGATAAAGCGGCTTTAAATGCTTTGTTTAATGACATGGTGGCTAAAGATATTAAACAAGCTTTTACTAGGTATCATGAATTTATATCTGCTGGTAAAGAAGTGAATAGACTTGTAAATGATATGATTTATTTCATAAGAGATTCAATTGTCGCTAAGACTACTGAACAAGTTGAAGACGACCACGCACTGAATCAAGTAGACTTAAATACAATGTACAAAATGATTGATTGTATTAATGACACATTAGTTTCAATGAGATTTGCAATTAACCAAAATGTTCATATAGAAATACTAATCGTTAAGTTAACAGAATTAATTGATCAGAATAATAGTGGACAAACAGTATCTGTCAGTTCAAACCAAAACGCTGGCTCTAGTGAAGTGATGGATAAAATTCAACAACTTGAAGCGACGATTCAGCAACTAGCTCAAAACGGCGTCAGTCAAAAGACTAAACCAGTTGAAAATAAACAAAATATCTCTCGTAAACAATCTAAGCATGTCTTCTCTATTCGTCAAATCGAACGTGTGCTTGACCACGCTAATCGTGATGATTTGAATTTACTTAAAGAAAAATGGCAAGCTGTAATTGAATCGGTTAAAGAGAAAGAACAAAGAGCGCTAGTCAGTCTGCTCTTAAACTCTGAACCCGTTGCAGCAAGTGAAGATCATGTGCTCGTGAAATTTGACGAGGATATTCATTGTGAAATCGTGAATAAGAATGATGAAAAAAGAAATCATATCGAAGCGATTGTATGCGAAATCGTTAACAAGAATGTAAAAGTTGTTGGCGTACCAAATTCACAATGGTTACAAGTTCGTCAACAGTATATTCAATCTAAAAAAGCGAATACGGCTCAAGGTGAAGTTGAGCAAGAAGAAAAGCCGGAAGAAGCAGATGTTGTAAAAAAAGCTCAAGAGTTGTTTGGTGAAGATACCGTACATGTTACGGATGAGTAATACATGACATCGCCTCTAAAGGCATGTATAATAAATATGACAAAAATTAATAACCTTAAATGTATAAATTAGAAATTAGGAGGACGAAATTATGCGCGGTGGCGGAAATATGCAACAAATGATGAAACAAATGCAAAAAATGCAAAAGAAAATGGCTGAGGAACAAGAAAAGCTAAAAGAAGAAAGAATTGAAGGAACAGCTGGTGGCGGAATGGTTACAGTTGTTGTATCTGGTCATAAAGAAGTATTAGACGTTATCATTAAAGAAGATGTAGTAGACCCTGAAGATATTGAAATGCTACAAGATTTAGTATTAGCAGCAACAAATGACGCTTTATCTAAAGCAGATGATGTAACAGCAGATCGTTTAGGTAAACATACAAAAGGTCTAAACATTCCTGGAATGATGTAATGATGTTCTACCCAGAACCAATATCTAAACTCATCGATAGCTTTATGAAATTGCCGGGAATAGGTCCGAAGACTGCACAACGTTTAGCTTTCCACGTATTAGATATGAAGGAAGACGACGTTGTACTTTTTGCCAAATCTCTTGTAGATGTTAAGAGAGAACTGACTTATTGTGAAACTTGCGGACACATTACGGATGTTTCGCCTTGTCATATATGCCAAGATAAACAAAGAGACCGTTCAGTTGTGTGTGTTGTTCAAGATTCTAAAGATGTCATAGCTATGGAAAAAATGCGTGAATATAAAGGTTTATACCATGTATTACACGGTGCGATATCTCCAATGGAAGGTATTGGACCTGAAGATATTAATATTCCTTCATTATTAGAACGATTGAAGAATGATGAAATCGAAGAAATTATATTAGCGACTAATCCTAATATAGAAGGTGAATCAACAGCAATGTATATATCTAGACTCGTTAAACCGATTGGTATTAAGACAACTAGACTAGCACATGGTCTACCAGTAGGTGGGGATTTAGAATACGCTGATGAAGTAACACTTTCGAAAGCTATAACTGGAAGAACAGAAATTTAATAATTATAATTGAGGCTGGGACAATGAAGCATGTCTCAGCCTCGCTTTCATTCAACTAATAATATAGAAAGAAGTGTAACTATGATAAAAGACACAGCATTAATATTAGAAGGTGGCGGAATGAGAAGTATGTACACAGCAGGTGTGCTAGATTTCTTCATTAAGAAAGATTTGTATTTTAAATATAATATTGGCGTTTCTGCCGGCGCATCTATGGCTGCAAGTTATATATCTCGACAATTTAGACGCAATCATCGTGTCACAACTAAATACATTAAAGATAAGCGCTATATTTCGCTATCAAATTATGTAAAAAATAAAGAGATATTTGGTATGGACTTTGTGTATCATCATATACCAACTTACTTGGAACCTTTTGCCTTTGAAAAGTTTGATCAAGCAGAGGAAGAGTTTGTTGTTGTAACGACAGACTGTGACACAGGAGAAGCGGTTTATTTCAATAAGAAAGAAACAGAAGGTTCTTTATTGACTGCTCTAGAGGCAACAAGTTCTTTACCAATGATGGCCAACCCAGTTCAATATAAAGGTCATACTTTATTAGATGGTGGTATCGTCAATCCTATTCCAATTGATAAAGCAATTGAAGAAGGCTATAAGAAAAATGTTTTGATTTTGACAAGACCGAAAGGCTATCGCAAAAAACAAAGTAAATTTTCAAAAGTATTCAGATTGAAAGCATATCCTAAAATAAATCACTTAATGGCAATTAGATATAAACATTATAATCAGACTTTAGAATGGATAGAAGCGGAAGAAGAGAAAGGTAATTTGTTTGTTATCAGACCTTCTGATTCATTATCTGTTGATAGAATCGAGAAAAACCCTAGAAAATTAGATGCTTTATACAAACAAGGATATAAAGATGCTGAAAAAATATACGATAAATTAAAAGAATATGTTGAGAATTAAGCTTATTTGAGAGTATTGAGTGTTTTGGTGTAATTTTTATGCTTGAGTAAAGGGTATTTAGCGTGTATAGTTATATCTTGTGAGCGAGAGATAAATAAAACATCAAAACACTTTGAAAATTAATTTTAAAAAGTTGTTGACTTCGAATTAAGAAGTGTGTATAATAGTTTCTTGTGAGACAAAATGAACATTGAAAACTGAATGACAATATGTCAACGTTAATTCCAATAATTGAGTACTGAAAGTACTTCAGAGTGATTGGCTTAACCAA
>NZ_JAJNIR010000029.1:0-30268 GCF_022385935.1 Mammaliicoccus sp. J-M41
TGAAAACTATAATAAAGTTAGAATTCAACAAAAACTAGGCTACTTATCCCCTATAGAATATAGGAAATTAGCAGCCTAGAAAATAGTGTTTTTATTGAGCTCCCTTAGTAAGGGTGCAGTGCCGTTTGATGTCCAAGATTTTTTATATTTAATCTAATTCTAAGTTAGTACGATAGTTATCTACGACTTCTTTCTTACTTGAATCGCTAGGTACAAAATAATACAATCCATCATCTAGAATCGTATCTTGACCTTCTAATTGATTTCTATCAACATTATCTAATGCGTCACTATATTTAGATCTTAAACTATTGATTTGTGAAATTTTTAAATCTGTTTGAACATTATCGCCTAATGTATCAAAGATTTGGTTGATTTTCGGTAATGAACCGATACTTACTAATTCTTTTGCTAATGCTTGGATAACAAGTTGTTGTCTTTCTTGTCTACCAAAGTCTCCACCAGCGCCATCTTCTTTTCTACTTCTAATAAATGCTAAAGCTTCGTCTCCCTCAAGCTTATATTTTTGACCTTTAACATATGAATTACCTTTAACTGTGAATGTTGCATTACTTGTAACAGTTACGCCACCTGCTTGGTCTACTAATTCTTTAACACCATCCATATTAATCGTCGCATAATGGTCAATTGGTACATTCATTAATTTCTCTAAAGAATTAATGGCCATCTTTGGTCCACCGTATGCATATGCATGGTTAATTTTCTCGACAGAATCTCTACCTACGATTTGAGCTCTAGTATCTCTAGGTACACTTACCATTACAGTCTTTTTCTTATCAGGATTGATAGATAATAATAAGATTGAGTCTGATCGTTCTCCGCCGCCTTCAGCTGCTCTTGTTGAATCTGAGTCTATTCCGAATAATGCAATAGATATCGGATCGCCGTTTGTATCTACTGCTTTCTTTCTTAATTCTGATTTATCTCTGTCTAATGGATTATGTATTGAATTACCTAATGCGAAGAATTTATAGACAAAAAATGCGATCACTAATAAAAATACGAGTAATAAAATAATGACGATTGTCGTTACTATTTTGAATGCTGTTGATTTCTTTTTCTTTGCAGAACGCTCATATTGGTTTGCCACGTGTTCTCAGTCCATTCTATTTTTTTCTTTATTATACATTTATTTATCTCATATTTCCATATCGAACATAATTACGTGCACAATTTAAATTTTAAATTAATAATTTTAAATTTTATACAAAGATTCCATACTTATTTCTGGAAAATCTATACATTATATGATAAAGTATTCTTGTAAATCTACAACGTTACTTGTTTTTTAATTTATATGACATATTAAACGGGAAAGAGGATGAGATTCGGCGATCTCATCCTCTCTTTTTTCGTCTATTTGTTTTAGATTTAATAACTTTTGTTTCTATATTAAACTCATCTGGATACCTAATTCTTACAACATCCCCATAAAATAACCTTTGTTCCCCATATCTTGTACATAAAGATAACTCAGGATAAACTTCTTCTACTTTTGCAATATAATTATATGACTTATCCCTTTTCAATACATCAATATAATAACCAGGTTTAATACCTTTATTTGTTCCTGCATTAATAATAAATGACGTATCATCTAATATTCTTATAATTTCCACTTGTTTCATGATTTCACGCTAACTTTCTTTAATTCTTATTATATGAAATGTGATGATAAGCGCTTAGATGACTGTTATGTTCGTTTCATAGAGTTGAAGAATATTTATATAATTTGTCTTATGCCATTTCTTTTTCTTTAGGATATTTAAACTTTTTTGAAATTATTAATATCATTACATTACATATTTTGGCAATAGGTTTATTAGTTAAATTGTACTATTTTTTTATTATTTTTTCAATATAATACTTAATAGAAAGAGCATGGACAAATGTCCATGCTCTTAATCATACTATTCTATATACAATTCCACTGCATCTCTTGTTTTGCTCATCGTTACAACGTGTTCATCATAATTTCTTGATAAATAACTATAGAAAAGAATATCTATTGTCATAAGTTGAGAAATAAGAGAACTTGTCGCTGCTAATCTTAAACTTTTTTCTGAACTTGCATCATGAATTAAATATATATCAGATTTTTTTGCTAATGTAGACTGCTCTGACTGTGTTAAACCAACTATTTTTACACCATATTTTCGAGCTACTTTGGCTAATGATACCGTCTCATGATTCTCTCCTGAATTAGATATACCGATGAGCACACAACTATCACTATGTGAAGCAATGGCTGTAGCTAAAAAGTGTGTATCTAAAGAATGAATCACTTGCTTACCTATTCTAGTGAACTTCTGATACAAATCTTGAGCAACCAAACTTGAAGCACCGACACCAAATACGATAATCGTATCTGTATCGTATAATTGATCAACGACCTGCTCAATATGTTTACTCGAAATATTCTTTTCTGTCATTTCAAGTGTATGAGAAGCTCTTGTGATGAGCTTCTTACTAATTGAGTCGACTGTTTCATCTTGCTTAATTTCTTGATAAATACTTTGTTCATGTTGCGGTAAATATCTAGAAATTGCTAATTTCAAGTCTGTGAATCCTTTAAATTCAAGTTTGTGTGTACATCTAATAACAGAAGCTGCACTTGTATTTGTTAATTTGCCTAGTTCTTTAGCGCTCAAGTTAATTGTTTTTTCTGGATGTTCAATAAAATATTCTGCAATACGTTTTTCATGTTTTGTTAAACGTGGCATTTGTTCTTTTATAAATATGAGTAAATGTTGATGTTCCATATGCTTTAATCCTCTTCTAATTCTTGTGGTGCCGTCATTTCTTTATTTGTTCCAAATAAATATGTGGCAATGAATCCGCCAAGATATGCTGCTAGCAATCCTGCGATATATCCTAAATACATATTATCAGAAATAAGTGGAATAAGTGAAACGCCACTTGGTCCAATTGCTGATGCACCGATATGACCGATGCCACCGATAACTGCACCACCAACACCGCCACCTATACATGCTGTGATAAATGGTCTACCTAAAGGAAGTGTTACACCGTAAATCAATGGTTCTCCAATGCCTAAAATACCAACTGGTAATGCCCCTTTAAGTAAGTTGATAATCTTTTTATTTTTTCTACATTTAAACCATAATGCAAATGCTGCACCTACTTGACCTGCACCAGCCATAGCTAGAATCGGTAAGAGATAAGTCGCACCAGATTGATTAATCATTTCAATATGAATCGGTGTTAATACTTGGTGTAAGCCAAACATTACAAGTGGTAAGAACGTTGCACCAAGTACAAATCCACTAAATGCACCACCGATATTTAGAACCCAATCTATTACGCCTAATAAGCCATTTGAAATAAAGCCGGCAATCGGCATGATTAAGAAAATTGTTGCTAGTCCCATAATAAATAGTGTAATCGTAGGTGTGACAATGATATCTACCGCACTCGGAACGATTTTGTGTAATCTTTTTTCTATTAAAGATAAAATCCAAACTGCAATGATAACACCAATGACACCACCTTGACCGGCAGCTAATGGTTCTCCATTAAAAATATTTTTAAGTGGGCTTTCTGGATCCATACCCGTCAGCATGGTTGTACCACCAATAACACCACCTAAACCTGGTGTCGCACCAAATTCTTTTGCCGCATTAATACCCACATAAATCACGAGGTATGCGAAAATACCATTTTTAATGATATCGAATATTAATACAAACTGTTCCCATGTCGCACCATCTAATGTACCTGCAGTTAACATATTAGATAGTACTGCAGAAATACCACCTATTAAACCTGCACCAACAAAAGCTGGAATTAATGGTACAAATATATTAGCAATAGATCTTAATACTTTTTTAAATGCTGTTTGATTCTTCTTATTAATACTTTGCTTAAATAAATCCGCTTCTTTTTCAACTTGTTCTTTATTAGATGCTTTATGCTTTATATCTTCACCTAAAGGAACCCCTATAATTGAACTCATTTCATTAGCTACTTTATTAACAGTGCCTGGTCCAATCACAACTTGAAGCATGTCATCTTCTACTACACCCATTACACCCTTTATATTCTTTAAACCTTCGACATCGACTTTACTGTAATCGACGATATTCATTCTGACACGTGTCATACAATGTATCACTTTGTCTAAATTATCTCTTCCCCCAACTTCTTTGAGAATATTTTGTGCAATCTCTCTTTCTTTTGTCATAGCCTACACACCCCTTAATTTACGTATTTCTCACAAACCCCTTAGCTTGTTTAAGTCTTTCTAATGCTTCCTCTTTAGAAATCCCATGCATCCCCATTACTATTGCGACTTTCACTTGCTCATCACTCTGTTTGAATAATTTCTCACTATCTTCATCCGTTGTTTGTAGTACTTCTTGAATCATGTTTACGGCTCTTTGTTTTAATTTTTTATTAGTTGGTTTAACATCAATCATTAAATTCTCGTATACTTTTCCTATACCAACCATTGCCCCTGTTGATATCATATTAAGAATTAATTTTTGAGCAGTACCTGCCTTCAATCTCGTTGAACCCGTCAATACTTCAGGACCGACATCTACTTGGACTGGATAATCTGCATGTTTACCAACTTCAGATGCTTTATTGCATGTGACACAGCCAGTAGGTACATTTATACTTTGTGCGTATCTTAAACCACCGATTACATATGGTGTTCTACCACTGGCAGCTATCCCGATAACCGTATCATGTTCATTAATATTTAAATCTCTTAAATCTTGTTCTCCTAGACTTTCATCATCTTCTGCACCCTCAACAGCTACAGTCATCGCACTTGGACCACCTGCAATAAGTCCAACGACAACATCAGGTGTTACACCAAATGTTGGTACACATTCAGCTGCGTCTAATACACCTAATCGACCACTTGTACCTGCGCCCATATAAATTAATCTTCCACCATTGTTTAATCCTTTAATAACTTGTGTAATTAATTGAGCAATAGCATGATTTTCTTCTTTAATAAACTGAGCCACTTTTTGATCTTCGTTATTCATAACATCAACAAATTGCTCAGGTGTTAATGTGTCTAACTTAGACGAGTGCTCATTTCTTGATTCTGTCGTTAAACGACTGATATCCATTTATTCTTCCCCCTTAACAAATTGAAAAGCTGTACCCTCATCAATTAAATCTATACACGGTATATCTTGTTGGCATATATGTCCAATAACATTAACAGCTTCATGACGTTTTAAATCTTTATTGACGATTTGTAATTCATTCATATAGCGACCATACTTGTTATTATCTAAAGTGATCGCACCCCTTGTTCTTGCAACCGTGTTTTCAGGCAATATTTCAGATTGAAATATTTGTCGTCCTTCTTCCGCTCTAATCACATCTCTAGCTTTGTCTTTTCTATTATGAAAAATTCTCCCAATATAACTTTCTAAATGCTTTGTTTCAGATTGCACTTGAAGTGACACGATTCCTTTATGAAAGAAGTTGTTGAATTGATCAATCGTTGTTGTATCGATACCTGTATCCCCTATACAAATATCATCTACTTCTAAAGCTGCTAATTCATGAGCAGCAACTAATGGGTGGCAATATCTATGATCTTCTAATGTAGGTAAGCCTTCATATACCGGACCTCTATATACCGTACCTGGTACAAAAGCCATAATTGATATATCCGGAAATAATGTCTTTAATTTTGTATTTTGCTTTATAAAGTAAGCTTTATCCAGTCCAGTTTCAGGACGAGGATAATAATTATGCGCAACCATAATACGAGACATATCAATATCTTGTTCTTTAAGTTCATCCAATAAACTTATCGCATCCGTACTCGCATTACAGACAATTTTAACTTCACTTAATAAAGAAATAATATCCGGAATCGCTAGAGAAATATCTAACCTTATATAATCAATACCTAAACCTTTTAATATTTCCGGTTGCTTATAAGAAAGCCCAAGATTTTGAAAAGCATGCGGACTCGCATCAGCTATAATTTCAGCTTTATCATCAATAAGTAGCTTCAATTCCTTCAACCTATCAAAATACAATTCCGAATCCTCTTCAGGAATTTGAAGAGAAGTAAACACATACTTGAAACCATGATTGAGCATCGTCTCAATATATACTTCATCAAACGCTTCACCTAAATATACCGAAAACCCTAACATATCAACACACCCCTATTGGAATCGTTTACATTATCTCATTTTTGAAACAATATTCCAATGATAAAAAATTTTGTGGAATTTTGTGAAATGGCGTTACAGAATGTGGGGGGTGGTGGGTAAATAATGTGTTTATATAGAATAAACTCACATCTTTCGCAATCTCGTGTGTTTATTCCACCTTTAACTCACATCTTCTTCAATCTCGTGAGTTTACTCCGTCTTTAACTCACATCTTTTATAATCTCATGTGTTTATTCCGCCTTTAACCCACATGTTTCTCAATCTTGTGAGTTTATTACCTCTTTAACTCACATCTTTTATAAATTTTCCTCTCCACCCCAAAAAAACGCCGGAACTTCTGCTGTTCCGGCGTTTTTCCTAATTCTATTATTTCTTATTTATCAAACGTTCTACTAATTGGTTTACTTGTTCGATATTTTTAGTTTGTTGATTCAATATTTCTATGATTTCTTGATTGTCTGTGCTCGTTTTAATATCTTCTTGAGTATTGTGTTCTTGCTTACGACTATGTTGACGCAATGCTTCATATAATACTTCATCTTTATTTGCATCATCTATCTTATCGTACAATGCTTTTGTTTTTGAACTTACTTCTATTGTTGTTGCATTTGTATTGTTTGTATCTGCTTCTTCTGTAACGTGATTATTCTCACTTAATGCATGACCTTCAATATCGATTTTAGGTAAAATTGCATTTAACCAATTTGGAATATACCATGATGCTCTACCAAATAGTTTCGTCAATGCTGGAATAATTGTCATTCTTACGATAAATGCATCGAATAATACACCGAATGCCAATGCTATACCCATTGATTTAATCATCACATCATCTTGGAATACGAAGCTGATGAATACACTAAACATAATGAGTGCTGCTGCGACAATAACTGGTCCACTTTCTTTAAGACCGACTTTAATGGACTTCGTATTATTCATTGTACGTACATACTCTTCATGTACACGCGACATAAGGAATACTTCGTAATCCATAGCTAAACCAAATAACAGCCCTATTGTGATAACAGGTAAGAATGCTAATAATGGACCTGTTGTATCTACGCCAAATAGGCTACTCATAAAGCCATCTTGCATAATAAGTGTTGTAAATCCTAAAGTCGCTGCTAATGATAATACAAATCCTAGCACTGCTTTTAAAGGAATAATAATTGATCTAAATACAACCATTAATAATATGAAGGCTAATAATATAATAACGCCTGCAAATAATGGTATTGCTTCGTTAAGTTTTTCAGACATATCTATATTAATAACACTTTGACCTGATATTTCTGTATCTAAATCATATTTGTCTTTGGCATCTTTATTATAATCTCTTAAATCATGAACTAAATCATATGTTGATTCTGCATTTGGTCCTTTTTCAGGAAGAACTGTCACAAGTGCATAGTCTTGATCTTTGTTCAATTGCGGCGGTGTGACGGTTTCAACATTTTTAATATCGTCTACATCTTTCATCAAATCTTGTAAATCTTTTTGTAATGATTTTGGATTATCTTTTTTGTCAGAAGTATCTACAAGCATGACGATTGGGCCATTAAAGCCTTCTCCAAAATCATCAGAAATAATATCATATGCTTTCTTCTCTGTAGAATCATTTGGTTTCATACCATTATCAGGTATACCTAAACGCATATGTGTAACAGGTAGTGCTGCTGCAATTAAAATAACAAATCCAATGATTAATGCTATCCACGGTTTACCTACTACAAATTTTGACCATGGTGTATCCAAACTTTCATTTGAATGTATTTTACGTTTTTTCGGATGAATTTGTTTATGGAAGACACTAATTAGTGCTGGTAGTAATGTAATGGCACTGAGTACAGCAAAGATAACACTTAACGCTGATGCAAATCCCATTGTAGCTAAGAAATCTATACCAACTAATGCTAAGCCACATACAGCTATAACAACCGTAACCCCTGCAAAGATAACGGCACTTCCCGCTGTACCTAATGCTAATCCAATTGCTTTAATATGATTTTTCTCAGTCTTAATAATTTGTCTATATCTAAATAAAATGAATAAAGCATAATCAATACCTAACGCTAATCCGATCATAACTGCTAATGATAACGTAACGTTTGGAATATCAAATGAATACGTAAGTAAAGCGATTGTACCAATACTAGAACCAAGTCCGATAACCGCACTTAATATTGGCATGCCCGCTGCAATAAATGATCCGAAAGTCACAAGTAACACAACGAAAGCAATTACGATACCAATAGCTTCAGAAGCGCCACCGATTTCAGTATTCGCTGTTAAAGCATTACCTGTTAATTCAGTTTGAATATCATCATCTTCTTCTAAAGATTTAACAGCATCTTTAACTTTATCAACAGAATCCGATTTAATTGAAGTTTGAGATACTTTATAATTGATATCTGCAAAAGCAGTTGTTTGATCTTTATTAATTTGTTTATTCTTATAAGGATCTGTCACTTCTTTAATATCATCATCTTTATCTTTTACATCTTTTAAAGCTTTTTGAATATCTTGCATAACTTTTTGATCCGTTATGCCTTTTTTATCTTCACTTTTAAAGACAACTCTTATATTTGCCTTTTCACTATCTTGATTAAATTCTTTCTCGATCTTTTCATTCGTGTCGATTGATTTAATACCACTCATTGTAATATCGTTGTCAAATGTAGGTTTATTAATCGTTAATGGCGTCACGATTCCAGCTAATAAGATGACCCATATAAATATTGTTAACCACTTATGTTTAGCTATAGAAGAACCCAATTTGTATAAAAAGTTCGCCAAAAATATTCCCTCCCTTAAATCTACTATATAGTTTATGCATACAGTGTATACAGCATAACGTTTATACTAACACCTGTAATATCCCCTAAAAAGAGATAAAATCCCAAATGTGTATACTTTGTCTACACTTTTCAAAAATTGTAGAAAAGCTGTTAACAAAAAGTTCACATTTGGGATTTCTGAGTTCTATATTAATAGTAGAATTAATGCAATAATTGCTGGTCCACCTTGTTTTAAAATAATAGACTTTGAACTTGTAAGGCTACCGTATATAGCCGCTAATATAATGAATATTAACAGAACCGCTACAAACTCTTTAGGACTACTAGATAAAAAGGCACCATAAAATAATGATAATGCCAGTAAACCATTATAAATACCTTGGTTTTTAAGAAGTGTTTGAATATTTTTATCCTTTAACTCTTGTTGCTTTAAATTAAATGTTTCTGCCGTTTTTTTAGAAGTCGTAGCGATTGTTTCTAAATACATAATGTACAAATGTTCAACTGCTACAATCACGACAAAAATCGTTGCTAGAATACTCATATTAAGTCACCTCTATAGAATTATTTGACTTTCCTTTTCATGAATCATTTCAATAATTTCATTCTTCTCATTCATAACTGCTACTTTCGGCGCATGTGATCTCGCTTCTTCATCTGTTACTTGAACATAGTTCATGATAATAATCACATCATCTACTTGTACAAGACGTGCTGCAGCACCATTAAGACAAATTTTACCGCTTCCTCTTTCACCTTCAATAACATATGTTTCAAGTCTTGCCCCATTGTTATTATTAACAATCGCAACTTTCTCATTTGGTAAGATATCTACTGCATCTAATATGTCTGCATCTATTGTTATACTACCTACGTAATTTAAATTAGCTTCTGTAACTCTAGCACGATGAATCTTCCCGTTCATCATTGTTCTTATCATGAAATTCATCTCCATATATATTTTTATTTTTAATTTATAAATTTTAATACTCGTTATTATCATACAATGATATTTTAATCCGTCAACTATTAAGTTTGAATATTACTTTTTTGTACCTATGGAACTAAATAGTGCGTACTTACATTCTATTTTAATTGCAATTATACTATTCCATACAATATTATAAAGGAGTTTTGAACATGAATTACACAACATTTCATAATGGTAATACTATGCCTAATGTTGGATTAGGTGTTTTTAGAGTGGAAAATGATGACACAGCAAAAGATGCAGTTAAACACGCTATTATTTCCGGTTATAGAAGTATTGATGCAGCATTTATATATGGAAATGAAAGTAAAGTTGGAGAAGGTATTGCAGAGGGAATTAAAGCAGCAAATATCTCAAGAGAAGATTTATTTATAACTTCTAAATTATGGCTAGAAGATTACGGTAAGGAAAATGTTAAACGAGCATATGAAAAGTCATTAAAGTTATTAGGTCTAGATTATTTAGATTTATATTTAATGCACTGGCCAGGTACTGATGAAAATCTTATGTTAGACACATGGATAGGACTAGAAGAATTATACCAACAAAAATTAGTTAATAATATCGGTGTAAGTAATTTTAATATAGATCATTTAGAAATATTATCAAATAAAGCAACATATAAACCTGTATTAAACCAAGTAGAATTCCACCCCTATTTAACTCAATTAGAACTTAGAAATTATTTAGATAGAAATAGCATACAAATGGAATCTTGGTCTCCTCTAATGAACTCAGAAATATTAAAAGATAACGTCGTAAATCAAATTGCCAGAGAAATAAATAAAACACCGGCACAAGTTATCATACGTTGGAATATCGAACACGGCGTTATCACAATTCCTAAGTCTATTACACCATCACGTATAGAAGAAAATTTTGATGTATTTAACTTCAAATTAAATGATACTCATATACGAAAATTGGACGAACTTAATAAAGGAAAGCGTATTGGACCAAATCCAAATAAATTTAATGGTTAATTTAAAAATCGATAATCTTTAATATATAAACTTTATTAATCAATTTTTTAAATCTCGGACAATTGTTCGAGATTTTTTTCTTTTTAAAATCCAACTTTTCAATTTCACACAAGATAATTATTAATTCATTTGTATTATACAATTATTTTTACAACTTTTCATTTTAATAAATTACATATAATTTTTACTTATTATATTGCGTAAGTAGTTAATTTTTTGGTATTATTTAGGAGTAAACTATTTACTCTTTGAAAAAATCAACAAGTTTTAGACATTTCAATTTTACTTTTTTAAAGATACGAAAGACTTAAAAAATCAATTAAATTTAAAAATCAAATAATAGGAGGATAACATGGAAAACATTATTCATTATGAACTACTTAAAAAAGACATCTTTAATAGAATTTTTGATGAAACGCACTTAAAACGCATGGATTTAATCACACTATTCTATCTTAACGAAATCAATAAAGAGGAAGTCTACGTCCGTAAATTACGCAAACTCATGTTTGAACCTTCTTCTTCAGAATTAACAGGTGCATTGAAATCACTAGAGGAACTGAAATACTTCAATAAAGTGAGAGATCCTTTAGATGAACGTTCTATCATTTTAAAAAACATCAATTATGATGCGATTAAAGAAACATTAAATACTTGCAAAAATATCACTTACGAAAATTTAAATAAAATCAACCAAACTTCTAACTAAAGTATTACATATATCATTATTGCGCATAACAAACTGAAACGCCTGGGACATTTATATATCCCAGACGCGTTTTAATGTTTAAATTGGTTGTTTATCCATAATAAAATTTCATTTAAATTAACATCTTCAAAGTGCGTAACATTTATTCGCTTATAGTTACCGATATGGAAATGGTCATATTGTCTATCATCACACCTAGATTTAAATTGTTCGAAGTCGTCTAAATCATCTGGTGTATTTGGAAAATCCCCATCTTTATAGCGTGTAACAATATGTCCTATATGTCTAGAGTCCTCAAGATCTCTTTCTTTCTGTCTCTTATAAAGCTCATGCATCTCTCCGTACAAAATTAACGTATTAGGTTTATATTGATATTGATTTATCATCCTTAAATGAATACCATAACCATTGATCATATGATAAATCTTTTTAGAACTTATACCCTTTATCCATTTATAAATCTTTCGTTGAAACTTTTTCGATTTCACATTATCAAATGGTGTCGCAAGAACTTTAACAACATCTTCAATATCTTCAACATTAAACACATTTAAATGGATACTCAAAATTTGTTCAGCAACATCCCTATGCCATTGCAATAAAGTCTTCTCCACAATAACACTCCCCCTCAACTAACCATCCTATTGTTATTTTAACGTATAATACGCTTTTGGTGTTTAGTATTGAATATTTGAGGGTGGATATAAAAAATACCTACTATCGATTGTCATAATCATAGTAGGTATTTAGTCATATATTATTCAGCTTTTTTAAGAATTTCTTTTTTAAGTTTTACTCTAAGTTGTTCTAATGTAAGTGGATCTGTAAACCAATAATCTTCTGCTTTATACGTAATGACTCTGTCATTTTTTACAGCGTCTAAGTTTTTCCAAGTTGCTGTTTTCTCAAAATCAAAGTTACCGTATGATGGTTTACTTAAGAAGATATAGTCTCCGGCATAATCTGATATTTCTTCTTTAGAAATAGATTCATAACCTTTTCCGCCTTTTTTAACTTTAGTTTCATATTCTTTAGTCATTGGCATGCCGAATGCATCATGTACAATGTCTAATCCACGTCCCCATGTGCTTTCATATATAAAGATTTCTTTTGAGTCTGGTTCAAATACTGATGCAGTTGAATCGCCAACTTTACTTTGGATCTCTTTTTTATCTTTAGCTGTTTCTTTATTCCACTTGTCGATCCAAACTTTAGCTTTATCTTCTTTACCAGTTAACTTCCCTAACTCTGTTAAAATTTCTTTATGGTTATACTTTGTATACGTATAAGGAACGGTTGGTGCAATTTTTTGATATTTTTTAAGGTTTTTATCCATTGCATCCGCAATAATTAAATCCGGTTTCTGTTTCGCTACTTGCTCAACATTGCCATCACCAACGAGTTCTACACCATCTAAATGTGGTTTAATAATAGATGAGTCTTTCGTCCAATCCGGAACAGCAATTGGCTTAATACCTAATTCAATAAAATCCCCTACATAAAAAGCAGTTAAAACAGCAATTTTCTTAGGTTTCTTAGGAACTTGAATCGTCTTCCCATTCTCTAGTTTGTAATCTTTCGTTTCATTCGATTCTGACTTTTTCGTATCATTTGAACTATTTGAGCACGCACTTAGAAGTAAAATACAACTTAACAATCCTATAATAAGCTTTTTCAAATTATGCTTCCCACTTTCTAATTGATATACATTATCAATTATATACACTTTTAAAAAAATAACCATACACATAAGCAAAAATAGTTAAAAATTTTAAAGATAAGATATACTAGAATTAAATAAATTATAAAGGTGATACATATGGAGTATAGAATGGCCACAATTAATGATGTACAGGGTATTATAAAAGTTTGTTCTGATGGATATCATGTGACATATAAAGATATACTACCTGAAAAATACATCACACAAATTATTAATGAATTTTATAATGAACAACGCGTTTCAAAAGAAATCACGAATATTGATCAATATTGGAATGGATGGTTTGTTGCTGAAGATAATGGACAAATTGTTGGTGCTGGTGGCGGCGGTTTTAGAGAACCACATATCTCTGAATTATATGTCCTATACTTGGATCCAACGCGTAAACGAGAAGGCATCGGTTCATGTTTATTAAATATTATTACAGATGATCAAATAAGAAGAGGTGCCAGAGAACAATGGGTTTCAGTAAGTAAAGGAAACCATACGGGAATTCCTTTTTATGAAGCTAAAGGATTTAAATACCAATACGAAAAACCAATGTATACTTTGCCAGAAAATGAAAACTACATATCATTAAAATACAAACGTCAATTATAAGGAGCGTTATAACGTGAAATTAAGTGTATTAGATCAAGCACCCATTTCTAAAGGAAGTTCGCCTGAAGAAACATTACAAAATACTATTGCATTAGCACAATGGACTGAGTCGTTAGGTTATCACAGATATTGGGTTGCTGAACATCACAATACGAGTGGTCTCGCAAGTTCTTCACCAGAAATCTTGATGACTCAAATTGCCGCTTCAACTGAACATATTCGAGTTGGCTCTGGTGGCATATTATTACCACAATATAATCCTTATAAAATTGCAGAGAATGGTAAGACTTTATCTGCATTATTTCCTAACCGTATCGACTTAGGATTTGGTAATTCACCAGGTGGTTCTCCAATTACACAAAAAGCTTTAACTGATGATCATATTAAACCAATAGAAGATTTTTATAGACAAGCATCTGACTTACAAGGATTCTTGCATAATTCATTACCTAGAGATCATAAATTCAGACTCGTCAAAGCAGGACCACGCATAGACAATCCACCAACAATGTGGTTATTAGGTTTAACTGAAAATGGTGCTAGAAACGCAGCACAATTAGGTATTGGATTTGTATTCGGTCACTTTATAAATCCTAAATATAAAGAAATCGCAATGAAACGCTATTACGAAGACTTTAAACCATCCGTTAATATGAAAGAACCATCAACCATTGTTTGTATTTTTGTAGTATGTGCAGAAACAGACGAAGCAGCAGAACAATTAGCCATATCACAAGACAAATGGTTATTAAACGTAGGTAAAGGATTAGGAACAAAAGTTCAACCACCAAAAGAAATCAATATAGACGATTATACAGAAGAAGAATTAGAACTCATTAAGAAGAATCGAAAAAGAAGCATTATAGGTTCACCACAAACAGTAAGAAAACAACTTAATCAACTAGCAGAAGAATATCAAACAGACGAATTTATGATTATCACAAATATTTACGATTTCGAAGCCAAGAAAAAATCATATCAATTACTAGCAGAAGAAATATTATCTTAAAATAAATGAAAATTGATGGAGATATGTTGAGATGAGTTGAGATGTGTTGAGATGTACACGCGGGGATTTAACTACCATTATTTCGAATTGTGGTAGTTAGATAGGCGCTCACTTAGAGACATTTCTAGGAATTCTGTCCCTAACGACCTAAAATAGTCATCAAAATAGAAGAACCTGAGGCACATCGTGTGCCTCAGGTTCTTTTTATCTATACTAAAATTGTTCTGATAAGATTTTTTGTTCTAAGAAGTTTAGCATATAGTCTGGGCTTCCTGTCTTAGCATCTGTACCTGACATTTTGAAGCCTCCGAATGGATGATAACCTACTACTGCTGATGTACAACCTCTGTTCAAGTATAAGTTACCTACGTCATAATCTTCACATGCTTGTCTCCAATGTTCACGATTATTTGTAATGACTGCTCCTGTTAATCCGTAATCTGTGTCATTAGCAATTTCTAATAATTCTTCAAAGTTATCGCCTTTAGTGAAGCCAACAACTGGTCCGAAGATTTCTTCTTGCATAATTTGATCACTTGATTTAAGTCCAGAAATGATTGTTGGATGTACGAAATAACCTTTACTGTCATCAGTCTTACCGCCAACTTCTAGCTTACCTTCTTTACTACCTATTTCGATATAATTTTTAATTTTATCAAATTGTTTTTTATTAATAACTGGTCCCATATATACATCAGAACCACCTTCTGTGTGATTAATTGAAAGTTCTTTTGTTAATGCGATTGATTTTTCTAGAACTTCATCATAAACATCTTTGTGCACGATTGCTCTAGAACATGCAGAACATTTTTGACCAGAAAAGCCAAATGCAGAATCTACAATTGCTTTAGCTGCTAAATCAGTATCAGTATTTTCATCAACTATAATTGCATCTTTACCGCCCATTTCAGCGATAACACGTTTTAAGAAGTTTTGGCCATCTTGAACTTTAGCTGCTCTTTCAAAAATACGTGTACCTGTTGCTCTTGAACCAGTAAATGTTACAAAGTGCGTATCTTTATGATCAACTAAGTAATCACCGATTTCTTTCGGATCACCTGGTACAAAGTTTACAACGCCTTTCGGAAGACCTGCTTCTTCTAAAATTTCCATTAATTTATATGCAATTAATGGTGTATCTTCTGCTGGTTTAAGTAATACTGTATTACCTGCAATAATAGGTGCAACTGTTGTACCTGTCATAATTGCAAATGGGAAGTTCCAAGGTGGAATTGTAACACCAGGACCCATTGGTTTATAAATATATTGGTTATGCTCCCCTTCTCTATCAAAGACTGGCTTACCATTAGCCAATTCCATCATAGAACGCGCATAATATTCAATAAAATCAATACCTTCATTTGTATCTCCATCTGCTTCATTCCATGGTTTACCCGCTTCATAAACCATTAATGCAGAAAGTTCATGTTTTCTTCTGCGAATGATTGCAGAAACTCTAATTAATAATTCGGCTCTTTCTTTATGAGACCATTTTCTCCAAGTCTTATAGGCTTCTTTAGCCGCTTCCATCGCTTGGTCAACTTGTTCTTTAGAAGCTTTTGAAATTGTACCTAGTACTTGTTGGTGGTTTGCTGGATCTACAGATTCAAACTTATCATCTGTATAAATCTTCTCACCATTAATTACTAGAGGAATTTCTTTCCCAAATTCAGATTTAACTTTTATTAATGCATCTTTAAACGCTTGTTGATTCTCTTGATTTGTAAAATCTGTTGCTGGTTCATTGTGAAATTCTACTACCATCCTTCATACCTCCTAAAAATATAAACCTAATAAGAGATAAATACCTCTTATAAAACATTTTACTATTGTATTTTAAAAATTATCAAGTAAAGGGCTTTCATAAAGAAATGATTATTATTAAAAAATCTTATAATCCTTGTAACAACAGTACTTCAGGGTGTCACACATACAAAAATGATGAGACATCATAAGATGCCTCATCATTACTCAATTAGAGAAATTATACACTTTATTTAATCGCTTGATGAATGTGTTGAATATCTTGTGGCGTTGTTTCACAACATCCACCTACAATTTGAATACCTTGCGATATCCACTCTTTAGACTTTTGAGCAAGCAATGCATGATCTCCTTGACCTACCCAAACTTTCTCTACTGGATCAAATGTCTTACCACCATTGGGATAAACAGCAATGACTTGTGGCAATGCCGTCAATCCTTTTTCAATTGCTTTATCAACACTTTCAATCTTTGAACAATTCACACCAAATACAGGCAGACGCGCTTCATGCTCTTTAATATATTGGCATACCGTCTCAAACTCAGTACCATCAGATAAATTGCCTTCATCATTAACGGTACATGATATCCAGAATGTGATGTCATCTGAATATTGAGGAATGATATGTTCAACGATTGCTTTAATTTCATTGAAGTTAGGCACCGTTTCAAATACAAAATCATATATACCTCTATCAATTAGTGCTTGGATACGTGCTTGATGAAAGTTGATATAATCTTCTGCTGATACTTCATATGCTCCAGTATATTCTGAACCATCACTTAAATAAGCACCGTATGGACCTAAACTGCCTACTATAACTTGTTCATCCGTTACAGCTGATTTTATTTGTTCGACAGCTACATCAAATAAATGTTCTATTTCTGACGTTTGCATGCCAATAGATTCAAATGTATCAAAGCTTGCTTGATAAGTACTTGTTAATACAATATCAGCACCAGCATCTGTAAATGCTTGATGCGCTTGTTTCACTTTATTAGGTTCATGAATGATCACTTCACTAGACCATAATGACGAATTCAAATCACAGCCACAACCTTCTAATGTTGTGGCTAATCCACCATCTAATACTAAAGTGCGTTCTTGTTTAATTTTATTCAGAAGTCTCAATGATCTGACCGTCCTTTTTATGATATTTTACAAAATAAAATACAATCGCAATTATCGCAAACGGAATACCGAAATATAGTGCTGGTGATTGGTTCAGATCAAAGATCATACCGACACATGACACTAAACAAAGTATAAAGCCAATGATTGGTACACTTTGATGAATTTTCAAATGTTTATTTGCACGTTTCGCATTGAAATATGATAAACAAATACTCATCCATACGATAACGACAGCTAAACCCGCTATAGAAACAAGTACAATATATAATGTATCCGCAGTATAAATACTTGAGAATAATGCCAGTAAACCTCCACACATACTAAAAATAGTCGCGCGTATCGGCATTTGATGTTTGTTTAATTTCTTAAAATATTTAGGGAACATGCCTTCATTTGAAAGACTCCAAACCATTCGACTAGCTGCATACAATCCTGAATTGGCTGCTGATAATAATGCAGTTATAATGACTAAATTCATGATATCTCCAGCATATGGGATACCCATATTTTGAAAGATGACAACAAATGGACTTTCTAAAGATTTTCCTTGATAACTCGGTATGAGAATAGAAATAATAACCATTGTTCCAATGAAGAAAATGATCAATCGCCATAACGTTGCATTAATCGCTTTCGGAATGACTTTTTTAGGATTTTTCGTTTCACCTGCTGCAATACCGATCAGTTCCGTACCGCTAAACGCATAGTTAACTGCTAACATCGTTAAGAATACGGCACCTAAGCCATTCGGGAATGTTGGATTCGTATATCGTGATTTAATTGTATCTAGACCGTTATAACCACTGTAGTGAATAAGCCCGAATAACGTGAGAGCGCCTAGACAAATAAACAGTATAATCGCTAGCACTTTCACTAAAGAAAAGTAAAATTCAACTTCAGCGTAGAATTTCGTAGATACAATATTAAAAGCTAAGACAAGTATAATCGCAATACTTGAAAATATGTATACAGGTACATCGGGTAGCCACTTCTGCATTAAAATACCCACTGCCGTAAATTCAGAACCAAGTGCTACAGTCCATGTTAACCAATAAAACCAAGCAACTATAAACCCTATTGAAGGATGTATATATTTTGAAGCATAAACATGAAATCCGCCTGTCACCGGATGTTCAATCGCTAATTGTCCGAGACATAGCATAACGAGATACACGAGAATAGCACCAACGACATAAGATAACATCGTACCTAACGGACCCGCTTGTTGCAAAGTATAACCAGAACTTAAAAATAACCCCGTCCCAATTACACCACCAAAACTTAATAACATAATATGACGTTGTTTCATATCACGTCTATATGACTGATTTGACACGATATACCTTCTCTCTAAAATTAAAAATATCTTCAATTTTATATCTTTCGAATAATTCAGCCAACTTATAATTTTCTGTAAATATAAAAAAACCTCTGTATAGCATGGTTTTTATACCTTGCTATATAGAAGTTTTAGATTAGGAGTTACGTGCGTTCTCACCGCTTCATCATATACTTTCTAATGCGCTTTTTAATTTTTCTTGTATTGTCTCTTTATCATCTTCAACAGGATTAAATTCAAATTTTTCATCATTTATAAAAACGGTTGGCACGCCTTTAATCCCTCTTTCAAATGTTTCTTGCATAATGGCTAAGGATCGATCGTCTGCATTTTTTTGTGGTGATAAGCCTAATTCATGTTCCATTTTTCTTTCTATCGTTTCAAAATTCAATGTCCATTCGTCTTGTGTTTCATATAGGTATCGTATTATTTTAAAAGTTTCTTCGGGGTCATCGTAATCCAGATAAATATTCGCAACAGTTCCTTTGAGCAATCTTTGTTTCGTCTTATCAAAATGCTTAACGATATATTGCACTTTATTCTCATTAATATAAGGTTCTAGAACTTCGTCAGCTGCTGCAAAATAATTTAAACAATATGGGCATGCAAAATTAATAAATGCCTCAATTGTTATGTTTGCGTCTTTGCTTCCTACTGTTAAATGTTGGATTTCTGTCATAACGTTTACCTCCTATATGTTGTTATACTTATTTAACCATTTCACAGCCGATAAAGCGAATGATTATATTCAGAATTGTTTATCAATTCTATTTTAATATACAAAAAAACACTTCATAACAAAGTTATGAAGTGTTTAACTAATTGGTTAAATATTAGTTTTTGATAACGTTAACTGCTTGAGGTCCACGTTGTCCTTCTTCGATATCGAAAGTAACTGAAGCACCTTCGTCTAATGATTTGTAACCTTCAGTTTGGATAGATGAGAAATGTACGAATACGTCGTTACCATTTTCTCCTTCGATAAATCCGTATCCTTTTTCTGCGTTAAACCATTTTACTGTACCTTTATTCATAATAAAAGTCCTCCTATTGTGCTTTTGCACGTATATTTGCAATAATCAATCTTCAAACTTAAATGGACTTTATTAACTATGAATAAAACTACCAATTAATTTAATCTCGAAATATCACTTGCTACCCACTATACGCTATAAATGATTGAATGTAAAGCTTTATGTTAAATTAAACTTTTATTTTACTTTTATCATGCGTTATACCCTATAAATAATACTTGTCTATCACTTTTAATGATTCATCTAATTCATATATCAATGGTGCGCCAGTTTTGATTTCTAAGTTTGAAATTTCATCATCTGGAATATCTTCTAAATACTTAATCAGTGCTCTTAATGAATTACCGTGTGCAGAAATTAAAGTCGTTTGATGGTTTAACAAACTTGTTGAAATATGATCTATCCACTATGGAATAACTCTATCCAATGTGTCTTTAAGACTTTCTGTAACAGGCATGATTCTTCTATCTAACATTTCATATCTTCTATCATCCAAGTATTCTTCTCGTAACTTTTCATCCGCTTCTGGCGGTCTTGTATCATAAGAACGTCTCCAAATATGCACTTGTTCTTCACCATATTCTTCTCGTGCTTGATCTTTATTTTTACCTTGTAGTCCACCATAGTGACGTTCATTTAAGCGCCACGTTTTGTAAACTGGTATCCAAAGTTGGTGAGAATATTTCAATAATAAATATGTGGTTTCAATTGCTCTTGTTAAAAGTGATGTATATACAACATCTATTTCGATATTTTGTTTTAATAATTTTTCACCTGAGATTCTCGCTTCATTATATATACCCTTGCTCTGATAACTCTACATCTGCCCAACCTGTAAATAAATTTTTCGCATTCCATTCACTTTGCCCATGTCGACATAAAATTAATTTTGGCATATGATTCGCTCCAATCTTTTAATTGTTACGTCTATTGAACCACTAATTGCAAACTTCTAAAAATAAAAAGACCGTCCGATAGCATTTCAAAATATACCAATCAGTTCTATAATAAATAAATATCATTATAAAACGTTCAAAGGATTGAGTTGTCATGATTTATAAATTCATAAAAATCATACTCCAAATATGTATGATCTATTTTATTACCGTTCTAGGTAGTTGGATTCAAGACACATTAAACATACCTATTGCAGGTAGTATTATTGGACTTGTGATATTTTTCTTATTATTACAATTTAAAATTATAAAAGAAGAATGGATTAAAGATGGTGCAAATTTATTATTAAGTACGATGATTTTCTTCTTCATCCCTTCAATCGTCGGTGCTATGAATTTAGTTGACCAAATAAACGCACAGTTTATCTTTTTAATTGTATTAGTCATCGCAAGCACATGCATTGTTGCACTCTCGTCAGGATACATAGCTGAGAAAATGTTAAAAAGGAATCATATAGAAGAAAGTGGTGATCAATCATGATGATTAAAGCACTTTTAATGATTCTTTTAACAGTTGTCATGTACATATTCGCATTATTTATACAGAAAAAATTCAAGATCGCCATCTTACACCCTGCACTCGTTTCATCCATTGCAATTATCTGTGTACTTGTGTTATTTAGATATAATTACAATGACTATATGGTCGGCGGACAATGGATTTATGACTTTTTAAATTGCACAGTTGTATGTTTAGCATATCCACTATATTTATATAGAAAAATGATTGTTCAACATTTTAAAGTCATTATCACAAGTGTATTAGTTGGGATAACGATTAATATTATTTTAATGTTTACGATTTTAAATATATTCGGTTATTCAAAAGAAATGATCGCATCACTGTTGCCTAGATCTATAACAGCAGCAGTCGGTGTACAAGTATCACAACAAATAGGCGGAATAGATAGCTTAGCCGTGTTGTTTATTATAGGTACAGGATTAATTGGAAGTATGTTGGGATCATATCTTATCAAAATAGCCAAATTCCAAACATCTATTGCCAAAGGACTCACTTATGGCAATGCATCACATGCTATTGGTACAGCCAAAATATTAGAAACCGATATCGAATCAGCAGCCTTCAGTTCAATCGGCATGATTCTAACAGCCTTAATCAGCTCAGTCGTAATACCATTGTTTGTTATATTAGTATATTGAGAATTTAGAGATGAGAATTATAAAGAGTTTGAGATTGGAATGAGTTTGTAGGTCTGTATTTAGGTCTGTATGTTGCTTGTTTGGGCAGTCTTGCGATATACGGAGGCTCCTATTTATCTTGTTTGGGTAGTCTTGATAAATACAATGCCCTGAATATTGCTTGTCACGCCCCACTTGCAATGTTCGCACCTCCAACAACACTCATCTCTATCTAAAAAGTAAGAAACCGTCTAAAACATTCAGACGGTTTCCTCTATTATTCTAAATTCGCGTGTTTATTTTGCATATATGTTTCACTTACGTTTAATTGTTCCATTAAATCCATTACGATACTATCTAAATATAATTGAGTGCTTTGTTCGAACAGACTTCCTAGTGGTTGTTCTGATCCTTTTTCATCATATTTAGTACCTGCTCGTAAAACGATCACGTCATCTGCTATTTCAGCGATTGGTGATTGTTCTTTTGTAGAAATTAATATGACATTCGCTCCGATATCTTTTGCTGTTTGTGCGAGTAATTTTAAGTGAGCTGTTGATCCCGAACCGGAGACAATCAATAATTTATCTCCTTCTTGAATAGAAGGTGTACTCGTCTCACCTACTACATAACTTTTCTTACCTAATTGGTTCAATCTCATAGCAAAACTGTTCGCAACAAATGCAGAGCGTCCTTTAGCTGCTACAAGCACTGGAGCTTCTGACTGCAAGCTATTTACGAATTGCTCAGTATCCTTCAAGTCTACTTGATTTAATGTTTGCTTAATTTCATCCAATATTAATTGATAACGGCTCATATTATTTACCTTCAATAATTTCTCTACATAATTTTGCAGCTGCTTTTGGATCGTCTGCGTTAGCAATTCCTCCACCAACAATAATTAAATCTGGATTTTCATCAGCAACAGATTGAATTGTTTCTGGTGTAATACCACCTGCTACTGCTACTTTTGAATTTTTGATAACTGATTTAACTGTACGTAAGCTTTCTAATGGTGATACGCCTTCAGCTTGTAAGTCATAACCAGTATGCACAGCGATATAATCTGCACCTAATGCGTCTAATTCTTTCGCACGTTTCTCTAAATCTTGAACTGCAATCATATCCACTAATAATTCTTTACCATGTTTATGCGCTTCTTCAACTGCACCTTTAATTGAAGCATCTTCTGCTACACCTAAAATTGTTACGATATCTGCACCAAATTTAACAGCTTGGCTTACTTCATAACCAGCAGCATCCATAATTTTTAAGTCAGCTAATACTTGAACATCTTTAACAGATTGACTTAATTTTTCTACTGCACCTAATCCTTCATTAATAACGATAGGTGTTCCAATTTCTACTATATCTACATATTCCTCAACTTGTTGCGCTAATTGAGCTGCTTCTTCTTTATTTAATAAATCAATTGCTAATTGTAATTTCATATTAATCATATCTCCTTTATCTATATTACTTTACACTAATAATTGTGATACAATGTATAAAATTATGCAATACTGACAAATATGTCACTTAGTGAAGAAATGGGGTTATATCATGGTATTAATTAACTATAAAGAAACGGAATATTATAATTCTAAAGACTTAGCATTATCTGTTATTGGTGGTCGTTGGAAAATACCAATCATCTGGCATTTATTACAAGCGTCACCTCTTAGACTCAACGAATTAGAAAAGAAACTACCAGATATTAATCAGCGTATGCTTATTAGACAGTTGAGAGAACTCGAAGATGATCATATCGTAAACCGTACTGTATATCCGGTCGTACCGCCTAAAGTTGAATATAGTCTGACACAAATAGGTAAAGATTTAGAACCTGTTGTTAATGGCATTTGTGACTGGGGAGACGAATTTTTAGACTTTTTAAATACAAAAGATAAAGCCTAATCACATATTGCTTTTAATCGCTTCATAGTTTGCTACAATAAAAAAAAAGGGGGATTTTATGACAACTCAAAAACTTTCACAAGAAGAACAAGCTGAACTGCTTACAACTTTACAAAAGCGTTTCGAAAAATTTCCAGAACGTCATAAAAATATAGAATGGTCAGATGTAGAAAAGCGATTAAATGAACATCCTGAAAAATTATGGTCACTTAATCAAATGGAACAAACTGAAGGAGAACCTGATGTAATAGGATTAGAAGACGATTCTTATATATTCGTAGACTGTTCGAAAGAAAGTCCTAAAGGTCGTAGAAGTGTTTGCTACGATAGAGCAGCATTAGAATCTAGAAAGAAATATAAACCAGAAACAAGCGTAATGGACATGGTCCATGAAATGAACGTTACATTACTTAACGAAGAACAATATAGACATTTACAAACACTCGGTGAATTTGATAAGAAAACATCTAGTTGGATTGAAACACCTGCAAAAATTAGAGACCTTGGCGGTGCATTATTCTGTGATTTACGTTATGACACAGTATTCACTTACCATAATGGCGCTGATTCTTATTATGGCTCAAGAGGTTTCCGAAGCATGTTAAAAATATAAAATTAAGCTTCCTCAATTTGTCTCAAGAAGACAAGTTCAGGAAGCTTTTTCTATACAATCATTACCTAACCACTTACACCGTATATTCAACCGGTTATGACATAACTACTGACAAATAATGTGATACAACATACTATATAACCAAAGGAGGTTATGCTATGACAGAGCCATTCAACGTTCAACTAAACATCGACACTTCACAAAAGACGACGGATATTTCAATCAGAACCTTTGAACAAGAACTTGGTCATAACCTATTAACGTATATTCAACAATTTGAAACATCCAACCATAAAATAGGTATTAAGTCATCACAAGGAACGTCACTTATTTTAAAAGTAGATATCATTTTTGCAGAAGTTTTTGATAAACAACTGAACATCATAACACTCAGTGAAACACTCACAACTCGAATGTCACTCACTGCCTTACAGCAAACGTTGCCTAAGCAGAAGTTCGTACAAATTAGTAAATCATCTATCGTCAACATAGAACATATCACCAAAGTATCACCGTCATTCTCAGGGAATTTATATGCAACTTTATCCAATAATAAAAAAGTAACCATTTCAAGAAGGTATGTTAAAAATTTAACTGAAATATTAGGTATATAAGGAGGAGAACATTATGAACAAAATCTTTAAATCTATTCTACAAGGTATCGGTATAGGAAGCAGCATTATGCTCATATTTATCGCAATATTTGATGTAACAATTGACTTCCAAGCAGTCTTCAGCGTTTATATATTCGGAGCAATTTGTGGATTTCTACCAATAGTTTATGAAATCGATCAAATACCACTTTTATTCAAACTCATCATTCATTTAGGTGGAAGTATCATTACGTTCTTTATCGTTTCAACAATTAATAACTGGATACCATTACAACCAGCACCACTCATTGGCGGACTCACAACCTTCGCATTGATATTCCTCGTTATCTGGTTTATATTTATGTATCTCAATATTCAACAAAGCAAAAAAATAAATACAAAACTTAAAAAAATGTAAACAAAGACCCTTAAGGTTCACACCTTAAGGGCCTTATTTTCCGTTTTTCCATATTTTACTGAAATAAATGTAATTCACACGATATAAATTCCGTATCACACAAAGCGTGTAATCATTTTTGATCATCTAATTTAATTGATAATAGTTATCAATGTCAATATTATTTTCTATTTTAATAAATAATTGGCTGTGCGAATTTTATTTCACAAAATTTAAAAATTAGTAGAATGGAATAATTTAGGTTGTAACTCAATAACATATAAATTTGAACATTCTTACTTTTATATGTACAATGGATGTAATAACTAAATAAATGTCCACTGGAAGTGCCTTATTATAGGCTGAGACTGAAGTAGTGACTTCGGGATTCCTTGAACCTGATCCAGTTCATACTGGCGTAGGAAAGTGGCGTATATAAGCTTACTTATACTTATAATTAAATTTTTACGCTATTTTTCTATACAGAAAAATAGCGTTTTTTATTTGGAGTGATTTCATTGTTTATTGCTGTTACACCGTATAAAGACTTAGATGTTACTGATTTAGAACATTATATAGAGATTGCAGAAGAGATTGATTTGTTATTACTGAGAGTGCCTATGACACGTGATGATCTATGCTGGGTGCTTGATTATTTATTAGCAAATGGCTTTCCACAAACGAAATTAATGATTCATTCAGATATGGTCATACTTGAAAAATATGATTTAAATTTTATTCATTTTCGTGAAAATGACGTGCAAGCATTTGAATATAAAAAGCTTCACCCTCATATATCCGTTAGTATGTCTACACATTCAGTTGAAACTGTGAAACGCGCACGTGAGTGGTCTTTAGATTTTGTATTCTTTGGTCATGTGTTTGAAACGCGTTCTAAACATGGTCTTAAACCAAGGTCTTCAAAAGACATAACAGATGCAGTATCTATAGATATTCCTGTTTATGCAATTGGTGGCATAGATACGCATTCTATTAAGTCGTTACCTCATGGTTTTGAAGGTGTTTGTGCAATTTCATTTTTCAGAGATCGAAGTTTGCGTGAAATTCAATTATTAAGAGAGGAGTGGCTTGCATATGTATGACGTGTTAATTGTTGGCTCTGGTGTCATGGGCATGTCTATTGCGCGTGAATTAGCACTTAAGAATGATTCGTTGTCTATCGCTGTGATAGATCGAGATGTGCCTGGATTACACGCATCTTATAAAGCTGGTGGCATGTTAGGTGCACAGAATGAATTTATTGAAGATACACCCCTTTATCAACTTGCATTACGTTCGAGAGATTATTTCGAATCACTCAGTCACACGTTATATAAAGAGACGAATATCAATATTGATTATCAAGCACACGGTTTAATTAAAATGGCCGCTTCACGAGATGATATCGACAGCTTAACAGCGCAATATCGTTTTTTGAATAAACGCGATCGTTCAGTTACGACGATAGATAGTCAATCACTTCGTCATCTTTCAAATCATACGATTTCTTATAATCATAAAGCGATTTATATTCCATTTGATGGACAAATTAATGCCAATCAATATGCTAAAGCTTTGTTGAAATCTATTGAGTACAAAGGAATTGAACGCATTTATCACACTGAAGTTAAATCCATTCATCGCTTAAATGATGCGTTTAAAGTGCTCACTGCAAACCAAATTTTACTTTCCAAAAAAGTCATTGTTGCTGGAGGTGCATGGAGTCATCAGTTATTAGCAGACTATGAAATTGAGCCAAAAGTAACTGGTGTTAAAGGCGAAGTTCTACTGTTAGAACATCCAGACTTAAAATTAGAACAAACACTTTTCATGACGAATGGCTGTTACATTGTGCCGAAACGTGACAATCGATTCTTAGTGGGTGCGACGAGTTATGTAGATGACTATACTGTAGGCACATCAGTTGAAGGAGAGAATTGGTTAATGCGTCAAGCATGTAAATACATTCCATTATTATCAAGTAGTCGACTCATTCATAAATGGTCGGGAATCAGACCATACACTGATAATGAATGGCCTATTATGGATGAAATCGATGAAGATTTATATATTGTTACAGGTCATTATCGTAATGGCATATTACTGTCACCTATCATCGGTAAATTAATGGCTGAATGGATTGTTTATGAAGAAAGACCCACGTTATTAGAAGCATTTAAAGTGAGGAGGTGTGTCCATTTATGAAATGTATCATTAATGGTGATGAATTTAATTTTGAAGATGCGTTAACGTTGTCAGATTTACTAGACTCACTGGAATTAGATAAAGATAGAATCATCGTCGAATGGAACGATACACTCATTAAAAGTGAACAATTTAATGATATTACTGTTAGAGAATCAGATAGATTAGAACTACTAGAATTTGTTGGAGGCGGATAAAATGTTAAAAATAGGACCATATGAACTCAACTCAAGATTATTATTAGGTACTGGTAAATTTAAAGATGAAGAAACACAATCTAAAGCAATCCAAGCATCAGGTGCAGAAGTGCTCACTTTTGCTGTAAGAAGAATGAATCTATATGACAAATCATTACCCAACCCATTAGCAAATGTTGATTTAAATCGCTTTATTACTTTTCCTAATACTGCTGGTGCACATACTGCAGAAGAAGCTGTACGTATTGCAGAAATTGCCAATCATGCTGGGCTTTGCAACTTAATTAAAGTAGAAGTTATCGGTGACGATAAGACTTTACTACCAGACCCAATCGAAACTTATAAAGCATGTGAAATATTATTAGATAAAGGCTATATTGTCTGTCCATATATTTCGTGTGATGTTGTGTTAGCTAAACGACTTGAAGCATTAGGTGTTCACGCAATTATGCCGCTAGCTTCTCCAATTGGAACAGGCAGAGGTCTTAATAATCCACTCAATTTAAGATATATCATTGAACAAGCTAACATACCCGTTATCGTGGATGCTGGTATTGGTTCACCAAAAGATGCTTGTTATGCGATGGAACTTGGTGCAGATGCAATTTTATTAAACACTGCCATTTCTGGTGCGAGAGACCCTGTCAAAATGGCTGAAGCGATGAAATTAGGTATTGAAGCCGGACAATTAAGTTATGAGGCAGGTAGAATCCCTGTTAAATATACAGCACAAGCATCAAGTCCAACTGAAGGATTAGGGTTCTTGTAATGGAACGTTATGAGCGACAAATGAAGTTTCAACAGTTCGGCGAGCATAGCCAAGAAACATTGCAGAATACACGTATATTGATCATGGGTGCAGGTGCATTAGGCAGTCATGTTGCAGAACTACTTGCTCGCATGGGTGCTCATCAATTAACGATAATCGATATGGATATCGTTGAGCTTTCTAATCTACATCGTCAAGCACTCTATGATGAACGTGATGCACAAGAAATGCTTCCTAAAGTCGTTGCTTTAAAGGAGAAAATTAAACAGATTAATCATCATGTAGAATTGAATGCTATCCATCAAGAATTAACAGCACAAAACATTGAAACGATTATTCAAAATGTCCAACCAGATATTGTAATCGATGGCATGGATCAATTTGATATGCGCTTTTTAATCAATGAAGCTTGCCATAAATTAAACATTCCTTGGATATATGGCGCAGCAGTCGGAAGTAAAGGGACCGTTTATGCAATTGATTATAGTGGACCTTGCTTAAGATGTATCCTTCAAAGCGTACCTCAAACTGGAGAAAGTTGTGCGATAAATGGCGTGCTACCACCAGTTGTTCAACAAGTAGCCAGTTACGAAGTGTCAGAATTACTCAGATATGTTGCTGGAAAATCTTTTTCCAAAAAGCTCATCACAATAGATACATTTGAAATGAACATACGCGCAACAAATATCAATTTATTAAAAGACGATGACTGCGTTGTCTGTGAGCAAGGGATTTATCAAGCATTAAACACACCATCCCTTTCATCAATAGAAGCATTATGTGGAGATACGTTCATGTTTAGATTTAAACAACACGCATTTGAATTAGCACATCACTTCCCAGGACATATCGCTAAAGAAAACGCATATGTAAAATTTATAGCATATGACGATATGACCATGACCTTATTTAAAGACGGTCGCATGAACGTACGCGGTATAGCATCACAAGAAATCGCAGAAGATATATATCAACAGTTTAATAGGTGTATAAGGTAGGGAGCGAGATAGGATTGGACCAAGTCTTGGAGGCAGTTGCGGGTGATGTCTTGGTTGAAGTGGCTTTGTCAAATTAAGTGTGTAAGTTATTCAAGATACTTAATAATTCTATCTTTAATTTGATCATGTAAAAGAAGCTGGTTCATAACCATAGACCAGTTTGGAATGTAACCAGTGGACCATTTCTTTTGAAGTTCT